>JAENWR010000147.1 GCA_016649895.1 Acidimicrobiia bacterium
CACCTCGACGGCGATCATCGGCCAGACCGCGGCGTACTTCGGCCTGAGCATCGAGGACCTGTGCGGGTCGTCACGCACTTCGTCTGAGGGCTCCCCGCCGACCACGCCCCGCTCACGGCTCGGCCGTTCTGCGGAAACCGGGCCCCGCATGCGGGGCGTGCCTTCCGGAGAACGCTCATGAGGCGCGGCGCGCCACGGAGAGGCCGGCATCGATCTCGGTGACGATGTCGGTGTCGCGCCGGCGCACGTCGTAGGCCGTGTACCGGAGCAGCCGCCACCCGAGCAGCTCCAGCCGGTTGTAACGGGCCCGGTCGGCGCGGCGGATGATCTCGAGCAGCTGGTCCTCGAGCGGCGAGTCGCCGCGTGGGGCCTCGGCTCGCTCGGCGAGGAGCTCCCTGATGACCAGCGGACCCGAGCGGCCCCGTGCCGCGAGCTCGGCCGCGCACTCGGCCACGCCCGCCAGGGTGAGCAGTCCGCGGCGCCGCCCGTCGTCGAGCGCCAAGCCCACTCGCCTACAGCACGGCGATAGCGGCCCGTTGCTGCCACGTCGACGGTGTGCCCGCCACCACGATGACGCCTCGTCCCGCCCGCCGCCATCGGCCCGAGCGGATCCAGCGGTCGATGGTGGAGCCGGGGACGCCGACCGCGAGTGCCTCGGAGCGTGTGAACAACCCCGTGCCGGCGCTCGGCCGACCCCATCAGTTCGTCCAACGTCGTCGCTGTCATCGCACCAGTACAGCGAGGGGCTGTGACAGTCGACCCGCCTCGATCGAGCGCGCAGGCGCCTTCCCTCGATCTGCGGAACCGGTGGACCGCATGTGGGGCGTGGCATCCGGAGATGCCGGCAATGGCTGCCGGGCGCTCCGGGCAGCGGCGATAGCCTCGCCCCACGATGGCTGACTCGATCTCGATCACGCTCACGCTCCCCGACGGCTCCTCCCGCGAGCTGCCCTCGGGGTCCACCGCCGCCGACCTCGCCGCCGCGATCGGCCCGCGCCTCGCCAAGGACGCGGTCATCGCCGTGGTCGACGGCACCGAGCGCGACCTCACCTTCACCCTCACGGACGGGGCCGAGTTGAGCATCGTCACGCCCGGCACCGATCGGGGCCTCTACACGATCCGTCACTCCACCGCCCACGTGCTGGCCCAGGCGGTGCTCGACTTGTACCCGGGCGCCACCTTCGCCATCGGCCCGCCCGTGCAGGACGGCTTCTACTACGACTTCCAGCTACCCGACGGCGCCACGTTCCCGGTGGACGACCTCGACAAGATCGAGGCACGCATGCGCGAGATCATCAAGGAGCGCCAGCCCTTCATCCGCGACGAGATCCCCGACGCCCAGGCCCTCGAGCTGTTCAAGGACCACCCGTTCAAGGTGGAGATCATCAAGGGCGCGGCCGACGACCCCATGTCGGCCACCGAGACCGGCCTGGTGCGCACCTACGAGAACCCGCCCAACTTCATCGACTTGTGCCGAGGGCCCCACGTGCCCCACACCGGTCACCTGGGCCACTTCAAGCTGATGCGCGTCGCCGGTGCCTACTGGCGCGGCGACGAGACCCAGCCGATGCTCCAGCGCATCTACGGCACCGCGTGGGACACCAAGGCTGCGCTGGCCGCGCACCTGGAGCGCCTCGAAGAGGCGGCGAAGCGCGACCACCGCAAGCTCGGCGCCGAGCTCGACCTGTTCAGCTTCCCCGACGAGATCGGCTCGGGCCTGGCCGTCTTCCACCCCAAGGGCGGCATCATCCGCCGGGTGATGGAGGACTACTCGCGCAAGCGCCACGAGGAAGCGGGCTACGAGTTCGTCTACTCACCGCACATCACCAAGGCCGGGCTGTTCGAGACGTCGGGGCACCTCGACTGGTTCGCCGACGGCATGTTCCCCCCGGTGCACCTCGACGACGTCGGGGGCGAGGGCGGCACCGACTACTACCTCAAGCCGATGAACTGCCCGTTCCACTTCCTGATCTTCAGGAGCCGGACGAGGTCGTACCGCGAGCTGCCGCTGCGGATGTTCGAGTTCGGTTCGGTGTACCGCTATGAGAAGTCGGGTGTCATCCACGGGCTCACCCGCGTCCGCGGCATGACCCAGGACGATGCCCACATTTTCTGCGCCCGCGAGCAGCTCGCCGACGAGCTCGACTCGATCCTCACGTTCGTGCTCGACCTGCTGGCTGACTACGGGCTCGACGACTTCTACCTGGAGCTCTCGACCAAGCCCGAGGAGAAGGCGGTCGGCAGCGACGAGGAGTGGGACGAGGCCACCGAGATCCTCCGCCAGGTCGGTTCGACGCGGGGCCTCGACCTCGTGCTCGACGAGGGCGGCGGTGCCTTCTACGGACCGAAGATCTCGGTGCAGGCCCGCGACGCGATCGGGCGGACGTGGCAGGTGTCCACGATCCAGCTCGACTTCCAGGAGCCGCGGCTCTTCGACCTGCACTACAACGGCGCCGACGGGCAGCGCCACCGGCCTGTCCTCATCCACCGGGCGCTGTTCGGGTCGATCGAGCGGTTCTTCGGCGTGCTCACCGAGCACTATGCCGGAGCGTTCCCCGCCTGGCTGGCACCCGTACAGGTGCGAGTGCTCGGCGTGCGCGATGACCACGACGACCACGCCTTCGCCCTCGCCGAGCGCTTGCGTGTCGCGGGGTTCCGTGCCGATGCCGTCGAGGCCAACGAGCCGCTCGGCGGACGCATCCGGCGGGCCAAGACCGAGAAGCTGCCCTACGTGCTGGTCGTGGGCGACGACGACGTCGCCGACGACACCGCCGGTGTGAACCCCCGCGGCGGCGACGTCGAGCGCGGGGTGGCCATGGACACGTTCATCGAACGGCTGGCCACCGAGGTGGCCGAGCACCGCTGACGATGCCGCTCGAACGCATGTGGGCCGGGTGGCGGCTCTCCTACGTCGAGTCATCGTTCGACCCGGCGCGGCCCGTCGACGCCTCGGCGACCGACGAGGCCGGTTCGCTCTTCGAGCGCATCCTCGCCAGCGACCTGTCCGACGAGGAGGCGCGGGTGGTGTGGCGCGGCCCCACCTGCTCGGCGCTGCTCAACGCCTATCCCTACAACAACGGCCACGTGCTGGTGCTGCCCAACCGGGCGGTGCCCGAGCTCGAGCAGCTCGACGACGAGGAGCACTCTGCGTTGTGGAGTGCGGTGCGCTCCGCCACGGTGGCGATCAAGGCGGCCTATCGGCCCGACGGGGTCAACATCGGCGTCAACCTCGGCAGGGGAGCAGGCGCCGGCGTGCCCGACCACCTCCACGTGCACGTGCTGCCCCGCTGGGCCGCCGACACCAACTTCATGACCTCGGTGGCCGACGCGCGGGTGCTTCCCGAGTCGCTGGCCGACACGTGGCGCAAGCTCACCGCCGCCTGGCCCGCCTGAGCCGATTCCCGGCCCGACCCGACCTACCGGTACCCTCCACGACGATGGCCGACGATCCCCGACTCGACGCCGAGACCGCGTCCGATGCCGACGTCCGCGACGAGCTCCCCGACGACCTCGTCCCCAGCGCCTTCGTCGGGCCCTACATCTTCCCGAACAACAACCGCCGCCGGATCCCCGGTGTGCTCTACGTGGCGATCGGGGCCGCGTGCATCATCCTCTGGGCGCTCCGGGCCGAGGATGCAGTGCTCGTGAACGGCGGCTTCCTCTTCGCCGGCATCCTGCTCGTGGTGGTGGGGGCGTACCACCTCGTCGCCGGCTGGAACCTCGACGTCGACGAGCGCGACGCCCTGGTGGCGGCCTCGAGCGCCGTCGGCTTCCCGGTGGGGCACGCCTCGGCGCAGATGGGCTGGCGGGGCCTCCTCAGCCGCCCGACCTGGCGCATCCTGCTCTACTCGGCCGAGTCGCCTCCCGCCCAGCGCGGCCTCGTCCTCGTCGACGGCGTCGACGGCCGGGTGCTCGAGTACTTCACCGAGGACAACCCCGAAGACTGGTCCGGCCTCGCCGACTAGGGCTCACCGCCTTCTCCCCCTCCCCCTCCCACAATGGGGTCGGGCCGTCAGCCTTGGGGGTGGCCGCGGACGGCGCGGAGGGTGCGCTCGAGGTCGCGCAGCCACAGCACGTTGGTGGCGATGACCTGGCGGACCAGGTGGAGCGGGGTCGTGGTGGTGCCGTCGGTGACCGCGAGAGTCGTCTCCCACCGTCGGGCATCGGCGCCGTCGATCTGCTCGGCCAGGCGCTCGGCGGCGGCTGCCACCCGCTGCACCTCCTCGTCGAGCAGCCCCGCCCCGTCGCGGTGTTCGATGACCGGTCGCTGGTCGACCAGTTCGGCGGGGATCGACGTGGAGCTGTCGACCAGTGCCCGACCGAGCACGTCCTGGGCTCGGCCGAGGTGCTCCGCTGCCGCCTGCAGGATGTCGAGACCCGAGTAGCCGTCGGGGCCGGTGCGAGCGGCCACCTCGTCGACCCGGGAGTCGCCGGGCTCGCTCCCCATCTCGACGACGGCGGATCGTGCGGAGTCGCGGAAGCGCCTGGGGAGCGATCGGGCGGCGACGACGGCGTCGCCGGGCTGCATCGAGGAGAGGTCGAGATCGGTCACGGGTGGCCCCTTGTCGTTGGTCGAAGCCGTTCTACCCACTCGGGCAGGTGATCAGCCCCGACGGGCCGGGTGCAGGGTTCGGAAGTGGCGCGCTGGTACTCTTTCGTCACCGCAACAGAGGAGCTCGTCCATGTTCGATGGGCATTGGCGCACCAACTTCGAGGCCGGCCTACGGCCCATTGGCATCGGTCTGCGCCGAACCGGCCTGCAGGCCGACCACCTCACGGGTCTCGGCATCGCCATGGCCGTCGCGTCTGCCGTCGCCATCGGCGCAGGTGCGCTGCGCGGCGGCCTTGTGCTGCTCGTCCTCACCGGCTTGTGCGACTTCCTCGATGGCGCTCTCGCCAAGGCCTCGGGCATCACCAACTCGCGGCGCGGCGCGTTCTTCGACTCGGTCACCGACCGACTCACCGATGCCCTCCTGTTCGGCGGTGTCGCCTGGTACTTCGCCGTCACCCGTCCGGGACTCCTGCCGCTCCTGCCCATGGCACTGCTCGGTGCGGCGTCGCTCGTGTCCTACCAGAGGGCCAAGGCCGAGTCGCTCGGCTTCGACGCCCGTGGCGGCATCATGGAGCGCGCCGAACGCTTCATCGTGCTGGGCTTCGGCCTCCTGTTCAACGAGATCCTCGTCGGCGTCCTGTGGGTGATGCTGGCCCTCACCGTCATCACCGCCGGCCAGCGCTTCGTGAAGGTGTGGCGACAAGCCGAGCGTCCGCAACCGCTGCCGCGGCCCGAGCGGCGGGCGCGCACCCGCACCCGCCGGCGCACCAGCCGCCCGGTGAGCCAGGCGTGGC
>JAENWR010000093.1 GCA_016649895.1 Acidimicrobiia bacterium
GCTGAAGATCGGACACTTGGTCCTCCGGTTGAGGTCGGGTTTGAGCGGAGGGGAAGTGCTCGGCAGCGTCGCGGTATCGTGGCCGCTAACGCTTGTGGATAACTTTCATGATGTTTCAGTCTGTTGCTCGTGTCAACCCGACATCCCTCCCCGGCCCCGCTATCGTCCCGCCATGGCCGAGAGCGACGATGGGACCGAGCTCGTCGAGGAGGCTCGCCGCCTGGTGGCCGGGGCCCAGCGCATCACCGTGCTCACCGGGGCCGGCATCTCCACCGACAGCGGCATCCCCGACTTCCGTGGTCCCCAAGGCGTGTGGACGAAGAACCCGGAGGCCGAGAAGCAGGCGACGCTCGACCACTACATGTCCGACCCGGTGGTGCGGGCGCGGTCGTGGCAGAGCCGCCTCCGCCACGGTGCCTTCACGGCCGAGCCCAACCGTGGGCACATCGCACTCGTCGACCTCGAGCGCCAGGGCCGCCTGCACACCCTCATCACCCAGAACGTCGACGGTCTCCACCAGAAGGCCGGATCGAGCCCCGAGCGCGTCGTCGAGATCCACGGCACGGTCCACCAGGTGACGTGCATGGCGTGCGACGAGCGCGCCCCGATGCAGCGGGCGCTCGATCGGGTGCGCGCCGGCGAGGCCGACCCGGCCTGTCGCACCTGCGGCGGCATCCTCAAGTCGGCCACCATCAGCTTCGGCCAGTCGCTCGACCTGGATGCCCTGGAGCGTGCCGAGGTGGCCGCGAGGGAGTGCGATCTGATGCTGGCGGTGGGCACCACCCTCACGGTCCACCCCATCGCCGGGGTCGTCCCGGTGGCGGCATCGGCGGGAGCGTCGGTGGTCATCGTCAACGCCGAGGAGACGGCCTACGACCACCTCGCCGCCGCTGTCATCCGAGCGCCGATCGGCGACGTGCTCCCGCTGATCGTCGAACCGCCATGAGGGGCTGGCGGCGCGGCAGCAGCCGAGGGTTTCTGAATCCCGACCAGTTGGCTAGGATTTAGTTCACCGGGTCCGGAGCGACCCGATCGTCGAGCGCACCAGGGGAACGCAATGCCGAGCTTCCGTGAGCTCCTCAACCAGACCAAGGCCCAGATCCGCGAGGTCGACACCGGGGCGGCAGAGGCGTCCATCGCCGTGCCGGGCACCGTGCTGCTCGACGTGCGCGAGCCCGACGAGTACGAGCAGGGCGCCGTCCCGGGTGCGATCCACATCCCCCGAGGCCAGCTCGAGAGCAGCATCGAGAACCGCGTCCCCGAGAAGGACGCGCCGGTCGTCATCTACTGCGCCGGTGGCACCCGCTCGGCCTTCGCCGCCAAGACGATGGAAGAGCTCGGCTACACCGACGTGGTGTCGGTGATCGGCGGCTTCAACCGCTGGAAGGACGAGGGCCGCGAGTGGAAGGCACCTCGGGTCCTCACCCCCGAGCAGCGCAACCACTACCAGCGCCACCTCCTCCTGCCCGAGGTGGGCGAAGAGGGGCAGCTGAAGCTGCTCGACGCCAAGGTGCTGTTCCTCGGCGCCGGCGGCCTCGGCTCACCCGCCGCGCTCTACCTGGCCGCAGCGGGCGTCGGCACCATCGGCATCGTCGACATGGACGTCGTCGACCGGTCGAACCTCCAGCGCCAGATCATCCACAACATGGATCGCATCGGCGACCGCAAGGTCGACTCGGCGAAGAAGTCGCTCACGCTGCTGAACCCCGACGTGAACGTCATCGCCCACGACACCCGGCTCGACGCCACCAACGTGGTCGAGATCCTCTCGGGCTACGACCTCGTCATCGATGGCGCCGACAACTTCCCGGTGCGCTACCTGCTCAACGATGCCTCGCTGAAGGTCGGCATCCCCGTCATCCACGGTTCGATCTTCCGCTTCGAGGGCCAGGCCACCGTCTTCTCACCCCACGACGGACCCTGCTATCGGTGCATGCTGCCCGTGCCGCCGCCGCCCGAGCTGGCGCCGTCGTGCGCCGAGGCAGGCGTGCTTGGCGTGCTGCCCGGCATCATCGGCTGCCTCCAGGGGATCGAGGCGATCAAGCTGATCCTCGGCATCGGCGACACCCTCGCCGGGCGCCTCCTCACCTACGACTCGCTCGAGACCTTGTTCCGCACGTTCAAGGTCCGTCGCGATCCCAACTGCCCGGCGTGCTCGATCGACCCCGCCGACCTGGTCATCGCCGAGTACGACGAGCATTGCTCGCCGCACCCGGTCCTCGCCGCGCAGTAGCCCCGCCAGTCGGTACTTGCCTGCGTTGTGACTAGAATCTTGGTCATGTCGGAGACACTGCCGCTGGCCCAAGTCAAGTCGAAGTTCTCGGAGATGGTCGACCGGGTCGAACACACACAGGACCGCATCGTGGTGACGCGCAACGGCCGACCCGTGGCAGTCATGATCAGCCCAGCCGACCTCGCCTCGCTCGAAGACACACTCGAGCTGCTCTCGGATCCGGCGGCCGTCGGCGACCTCGTCGAGGCGCGTCGCTCGCACGCCGCTGGCGACTACATCACCGGTGACGAGCTCCGCGCCCGCTTCGCCGCAAGGTGACCGATGACCCACACGAGCTGAGAGTCACGGGGCCAGCGCAACGACAGCTCGAGCGGCTGCCAGAGGGCACGGCAGCAGCGATCATCGAGTTCATGCTGACCGCGCTCGTCGACAACCCACACCGCGTCGGTGGCCGGCTCCAGCGCGAGCTCTCCGGACTCCACTCAGCCCGACGTGGCGCGTATCGGGTCGTCTACGAGATCGACGACGATCAACACGCGGTGATCGTGCTGCGGATCGACCACCGTTCGAGCGTGTACCGAACTCGCTGACGCGACGACGCTGACCGCCCCACCGCTGAACCTCCCCGCGCTGAGTACAGGGCGAATGGTGCCTGGCGCGCCGTCTAGCCTGCGGCGCCATGGCCGTCGACCTCGCCCCGGACTCGTTCGCCGCGCGGGTGCGTGCGTCGAACCCGCTGCCCCTCGGGACCATCTCGGTCGGGGGTGGCCTCCTCCTCAACGGGGTCGGCATCTACGTCTTCATCAGCCTCGCCGGCCGCGGCCTCGGCCCCACCGCCATGGCGCCGCTATCGGTCATGTGGGCCATCACGTTCTTCGCCGCCCCCGGTGTCTTCTTGCCCCTCGAGCAAGAGTTGAGCCGGGCCGTGGCCAGTCGACGGGCCCGGGGGGTGGGCGCCGCTCCGGCGCTCCGCCAGACCGCGATCATCGGAGTCGGGCTGCTCACGGCGGTGCTCGCCGTGGCCATCGCCACCCTGCCGCTGACCTATCACGATCTGTTCGACGGCCAGGTCCTCCTCTACGTCGGGTTCCTCCTCACCCTCATCGGCTCGGCGGTGGCGCATCCGGTACGGGGGCTCCTCTCCGGGAGCGAGCGCTTCGTCGACTACTCCATCTACTTCGGCGTCGAGGGTCTGCTGCGCATCGTCGCCGGACTGGCGCTGTTCGTCGCCGGCACCACCACGGCAGGCCTCTACGGCCTCTCGATCGGCATCGTCCCTTTCGTCGCCCTCGCAGCCGCCCTGGCGCGCCCCCGACGGTTGGTGCAACCGGGGCCGCCGAGCCGGGCGGGTGAGGTCACCGCCTCGCTCGGGGCGCTGCTGGCTGCGTCTCTGCTGACCGCCGCGATGATGAACGGAGGGGTCGTCGCCATCGAGCTGCTGGCCTCCGACGAGCAGGAGGGCGCGGCCAGCCGCTTCCTTGCCGGGCTGATCATCGCCCGCGTCCCGCTCTTCCTCTTCCAGGCGGTGCAGGCGTCGCTCCTGCCGCGGCTCGCTCACCTGGCGGGGGGTCGGCAGTGGCCCGAGTTCCGCGGCGCGCTGCGGCGTCTGCTTCTCGTGGTGGGAAGCATCGGCCTCGTTGCCACCATCGCCGCGTGGACGGTGGGCCCGTTCGTGCTCACCACCCTGTTCGGCGACGAGTACGCGCTGGGCCACCGCGACCTGGCACTGCTCGCGTTGAGCAGTGCCCTGTTCATGGCGGCCGTCGCGCTGGGCCAATCGCTCATCGCCCTCAGCTCGCAGACCCACCTGGCGCTGGCCTGGGCCGCAGGCATCCTCGCCTTCGCCGGGGTCACCGCTCTGGGGAACGACCTGTTCCTGCGGGTCGAGCTCGGGCTCGTGCTCGGCACCGCCACCGTGGTGGGAATCCTCGGTGTGCTGCTCACCGCGCTGCTCGCCCGGGAGGATCTGTTGTGAAGGGGATCGTGTTGGCGGGGGGGCGGGCGACGCGGTTGGGGCCGGCGAGTCGTGCGACGTCGAAGCAGTTGATGCACGTGTACGACAAGCCGTTGGTGTACTACCCGTTGTCGACGTTGATCCACGCGCGGATCAACGAGATCTTGATCATCTCGACGCCGGGTCAGTTGCCGTTGTACGAGGCGTTGTTGGGTGACGGGTCGCAGTGGGGTTGTGCGTTCTCCTTTGCGGTGCAGGCCGAGCCGCGTGGGCTGGCCGACGCGTTCGTGGTGGGCGCCGAGTTCATCGGCGACGACACCGTGGCGCTCATCTTGGGCGACAACATCTTCTACGGGTGGGGCCTGGGTGAGCAGCTCCAGCGGTTCACCGACCCCGATGGTGCGGTGGTGTTCGGCCTGTGGGCCCACGATCCGCAGCGCTACGGGGTGCTGGAGCTCGACGAGGGCGGGCGGGTGGTGGGGATCCACGAGAAGCCCGAGGTGCCACCGTCGAACCTGATGGTCCCGGGGTTGTACTTCTACGACAACTCGGTGGTCGACATCGCCCGGTCGTTGCCGCCGAGCGCGCGGGGCGAGATCGAGATCACCGACGTGAACGCCTGCTACCTGACCGAGGGCCGTCTCGAGGTCTGCCGGCTGCCGTTCTCGACCGACTGGTTCGACGTGGGCACCTTCGACGCGATGCTCGACGCCCAGACGTGGGTGGCAGGCCAGCAGCGCCGCAAGGGAGTGCTCATCGGTTCACCGGAGGCCGCCGCGCACCGCGAGGGGTTCATCGACACCGCCCAGCTGCGGCACTTGGCCGCCGCGGTCGACCACGACGGTGACCTCGACAAGAGTGGCTACGGCGAGCGCCTGCTGCGGATCCTCGAGCTCGAAGACGGGTTGGGATGAAGATCTTGGTCACCGGCGGTGCCGGGTTCATCGGGTCGAACCACGTGCGGTGGGTGCTGGCCAACACCGACGACGAGGTCACCGTCTACGACGCCCTGACCTACGCCGGCAACCTGTCGACGCTGCGCGACGTCGACGACTCGCCGCGCTACCGGTTCGTCCACGGCAACATCTGCGACCCCGCCACCCTTGAGAGCGCGATGGCTGGCCACGACGCCGTGGTGCACTTCGCGGCCGAGACCCACGTCGACCGCTCCATCGTCGGCCCCGACGACTTCGTCCACACCAACTGCTTCGGCACCAACGTCGTGATGGACACCGCACGACGGCTCGACATCGCCCGCGTGGTGCACATCGGCACCGACGAGGTCTACGGCTCGGTGGAGCAGGGGTCGTCGCTCGAGACCGACCCGCTCGACCCCCGGTCGCCGTACTCGGCGTCCAAGGCGGGTTCCGACCTCATCGCCTTGTCGTACCACCACACCTTCGAACTGCCGGTGACCGTCACCCGCTGCACCAACAACTTCGGGCCGTTCCAGTACCCGGAGAAGGCCATCCCGCTGTTCACCACCAACCTGCTGCGCGGCCTCCCCATCCCGCTCTACGGCGACGGCCTCAACGAGCGCGACTGGATCTACGTCGACGACCACTGCGCGGCGGTGCACCTCGTCCTCACCAACGGCCGACCCGGTGAGATCTACAACATCGGTGCTGGAAACGAGACCCCCAACCGTGCCCTGGTCGACGCCCTCCTCGATCTGTTCGGACTCGGCGACGAGATGGTCACCTACGTGCCCGACCGCCCCGGCCACGACCGCCGGTACTCCGTCGACATCGCCAAGATCACCGCCCTCGGCTGGCGGCGCCAGCGCTCGCTCCACGACGCCCTCGCGCTCACCGTCGACTGGTACCGCAACCACGCCCATTGGTGGGAGCCCCTCGTCACCTAGCGCGACCCCGCGTGCACTGCGGGTGGTCGAATGTCACTGGGTCGAACGGCCCATCGTGCTCAAGTCCCCCCTCCTGATCCGCCGATGTTCCACGTGTCGGGCAGACGGAGGAGCGAGATGCACCCACAGCACGAGCGACACGACGATGAGAACCCGCAGAAGCGTGGATGGCTACGCACACTGGTCGTCGTCTCGATCGTCGCCGTGATCGCGACTCTGAGCGTGGGCATCACCGCCGCGGCACCGAACAGTCGCCCGTCGGACCCCGTCGGGGCCGAGGCGCAGTTCTTCTCGATGCTCAACGCCGAGCGTGCCCGGGCCGGTCGAGCACCCCTCGCCTACGACGCCAACCTGGTGCGCGACGCCCGCAACTGGTCGAACACCATGGCCCCACAGAACCGCATCTTCCACACCTCGACCCTCGGAGCCGACACGGCTCGATCGGTCGCCAACTGGCGTCGCGCCGGTGAGAACGTCGGGCGGGGCTGGGGCCTCGAGGAGCTGCACCAGGGCTTCGTGAACTCGCCCTCCCACTACTCCAACATCGTCGGCGACTACACCCAGGTGGGGGTCGGCGTCACCTACACCGGCGACCGCACCTACGTCACGTTCCGCTTCGCCAAGGGCGCCACACCTCCGGCGGTCGTCGTGGGCACCTCGGCCCCCGTCGTGTCCACATCGGAGGCCACCGCCCAGGTCCGTCGGCTCTACCTGGCCTTCTTCGAGCGCCAGCCCGATGCCTCGGGCAGCGGCCACTGGGTCGGCCAGCTCATCAACGGCTTGCCGCTCGGCGCCGTGTCGCAGGAGTTCGTGAAGTCGCAGGAGTTCCGCAGCACCTACGGCTCGCTCTCCAACGACCAGTTCGTGTCGGTCGTCTACCGCAACGTGCTCGACCGTGGGGCCGACGCCGACGGCCACGCCTACTGGACCGACAAGCTGAACCGGGGCATGAGCCGCGGCGGCGTGATGGTCAACTTCTCCGAGTCGGCCGAGTTCATCGCCACCACCCGCTGACCGGACCGAACGGCCGTCGGCGCTACTGTCCGGCCGGTGACCCGAGTACTCATCACCGGTGCGACCGGCCAGGTCGGCCGTGAGCTGGTGGAGGTCTTCGCCGACCTCGAGGTGACGGCGCTCGATCGAGCCCACCTCGATGTCACCCATCGTGACGACGTGCTCGACGTGGTGCGGCGCCTGCGCCCCCATGTGGTGGTCAACGCTGCGGCGTGGACCGATGTCGACGGGTGCGAGTCCGATCCGGAACGCGCTCACCGCGTGAACGCCGAGTCGGTGCGGTGGCTCACCGAGGCCACCCGTGAGGTGGGCGGCCACCTGTGCCACATCTCCACCGACTACGTGTTCGACGGCACTGCCCGTCGGCCGTACCGCGAGGACGATGCCACCAACCCACGATCGGTCTACGGCCGGTCGAAGCTGGCGGGCGAGCTCGAGCTCGATCCCTCGGCCACGCTGGTGCGCACCTCGTGGGTGTTCGGTCGGTATGGCTCCAACGTGGTGGGCACGGTCCTCCGGCTGCTCGACGCCGGCGCGCCGTTGCGGTTCGTCGACGATCAGGTGGGGTGCCCCACCGAGGCGTACGACCTCGCCCTCACCATTCGGGGTCTGGTCGACGCCCGGCACGCGGGACCTGTGCACGTCACCAACGACGAGCCGATGTCGTGGTTCGGCTTCGTGCAGCGCGTCGCGGCGGCGGCGGGTGGTGACCCTGAACAGGTCGAGCCCATCCAGACCGCCGATCTCGTACCGCCTCGCCCCGCGCCTCGGCCCCCCTACAGCGTGCTCGACGGGAGCCTCCTGCACTCGCTCGACACGACGGCCCCGGGCGACCTCGACCGGGCCATCGAGCGTGTGGTCGCGGCGATGCGGTCGACAGTGAAGAGGTGAGCGGCCCGGCCGTCCTCCTCTGCGCCACCGGCTTCCCGCGAGCGGTCGACGACGACCACAAGCCGTTCCTACTCGACCACGCCCGGGCGCTGGTGGCTGCGGGGTGTTCGGTCACCGTCCTGTGCCCCTCGGCCCCCGGGCTCCCCGCACGCGAGCAGATCGGCGGCATCGACGTCGTGCGCTTCAGGTACGCCCCCCGCCGGGCCGAGACCCTCGCCTACGACGGCGCGATGTACCGGCGGGTCGCGGGACTGCACGGCCTGCTGGTGCCCATCTTCGTGGTGGCGTTCACGCTGGCGGCGGCGCGGCTGGCCCGACAGGGGCGGGTCGACGTCGTCCACGGGCACTGGTGGGCCCCGACGGGCCTGGTGGCCGTGGCGGCGGCGCGGGTGAGCGGTGCGGCCTCGGTCGTCCACCTGCACGGTTCCGATGCCGCGATCTCCCGCGGCCCGATCGCACGCCTCGCCGGGTGGGTCCTGCGGCGTGTCGACCTGGTGATGGCGGTCAGCGACGAGCTGGCCGATTGGTGCCGATCGGTGAGCGGCGTCACCGCGGTGGTTGCGCCCATGCCGCTGCCCGCCGTCCACCTCCCCTCGGTCACCGCTGACGCTCCCGCCGACGGCCCGGTGCTGGCGGTGGGTCGGCTGGTGCCCGAGAAGGGGTTCGATGTCCTCGTGCGAGCCGTGGGCGTCACCGGGCAGCGGCTGGTGCTGGTGGGCGATGGACCCGAGCACCGGGCGCTCAAGGCGCTGGCGGTCGAGGTCGGCGCCGATGTCGAGCTCGTCGGACCGCTCCCGCCAGCGGCCGTGGCCGACCTCTACCGCAGGGCACGCTTGGTGGCGGTCCCGAGTCGGCGTGAGGGCTTCGGGATGGTGGCGGCCGAGGCGGCGGCGCACGGCCGCACCGTGGTGGGGACGCGTGTGGGGGGGATTCCGTCGCTGGTGGACCACGGCGAGACGGGTCTGCTCGTCGATCCGGACGACGTGGCGGGATTGGCCCACGCCCTCGAGGCCGCCGATCCGAGCATGGGTCGGCAGGCGGCAGCGGGTGTGGCGAGCTTGCACCCCGAGGCACACGCCCGGGTGCTGCTGGCGGGCTACGAGAGCGCGCTCAGAGCGCGAGCCGACCGAGCATGTCGCGCAGGCCGTCGCCGTCGACGACCGTGAAGGCCTCGCCGTGCCCGCGACCCCGCAGGCCCTGGGCCGAGCGGTACGCGGCCAGACCGCGTGCGGTGTGCACGTAGTCGACCGAGGTCAGCGCCGAGGCATAGCACCCCACGGCATCGAGCTTGGCGTCGATGCTGTCGGAGATGTCGACGATGTGGGTGGGGGCGAGCGGTGACCAGACCTCGTAGAGAGCGATCCACTCGACCGATGGCAGGTGGGGGAGCGCGTCGGCGAGCATCCGCGTCGTGGCGGTGTGGTCGCGGTGCGCGTCGACCGGCCACGGGGCGTAGACCAGGTCGGGGGCGATGGTGGCGAGGGTGGCGCTGAGCCGCTCCAGGTGCGTGGCCTCGTGGCCCACCTGGCCGTCGGCGCACCGCAGGAGGTGGACATGCGCGTCGTCGACGCCGATGCGCGCCGCGGCGGCGCGCGCCTCGGCTTCGCGAGCGGCGGCCCGTTCGGCCGCCGGCAGGTGGGTGAGGCCTGTCGTCCTCTCACCGCTCGTGACGTGCACCACGTGCACCGCGTGGCCGGCAGCGAGGTGGTGCACGATCGTTCCGCCGACACCGATGAGCTCGTCGTCGGGATGCGGCGCGACGACGACGGGTCGAGTGCCGGCCGGGTGGTCGACCACACGTGGGGTGTCGATGCCGCGGGCGATGTTGACGGCGCGGAGCACCGACGGCGGGAGGTGCCCTGCCGCCCCGATGCCCGACCGGACGGCGAGCCGACGCAGGCGCTCGAGCGGTGAGGGGTTCGGGAGGATCGCCACGGCACGCACCGTAGACCGGCATGGGTCGTCGGCCGACGGGGAACACGAGCGGTGCAGAAGGGTCGAGGTGACCACGGATGCACGGTGGGTGGCCGATGTGAGGGGTATCGTTGCTCATGTGAGCGTTGGTCCTGCCGACGGGATACCGATGTGGAGACGATGATGCGGCCAAGTACCCTCAAGGCCACTGAACAGGCGGCGGGGGACTCCTCGCGGCAGGAGCGCAGCCGATGACGATCTCCATCGACGACCGACAGCTGGTCGAGTCCTACCAAGCGGGCGACGACCACGCCTTCGCCGACCTCGTCAGGGTGCACACCTCATCGCTGATGGGCCACGCCGTGCGTCGCCTCCACGATCGGGCCGCCGCCGAGGATGCCGTCCAGGAGACGTTCGTCCGGGCGTTCCGCGCGCTGCCCCGCTTCGACGGCGACTACCGCGTCGGTCCCTGGCTGCACCGCATCCTCGCCAACGTCTGCGTCGACGAGGGCAACCGCCGGCGCCGCGAGGCCGACAAGGTCGACCGGTTCAGTTCCGATCCCTTCGCCGTCGAGTTGGCGCCCGGCGTCGAGGACATGCTCGGACTCGACATCGACGACTCCGGCATCGCCGACGCCCTCGCCACCCTGCCCGCGTCGTACCGCGAGGCACTGGCCCTCCGCTTCATCGACGATCTGCCCTACGACGAGGTGGCCAAGGCGGCCGGCGTCACCGAGCAGAACGCCCGGGCTCGCGTCAGCCGGGCTCGCAGCGCCGCCCGCACCGCGCTGCGCGGCGTCGCCGCCGTCCCCGTGTTCGTCTTCGGTGCCCTTCGCCGCGGCGAGCGTGCCGCCGAGGCCGCCACCGCTGGCCACACCACCTCCGGTGCCACCGATGCGGCGTCGGTCGCTCCCGCCTCCACGGTCGGTCACGCGGCATCCGCGCTCGCACCCGCGGCCGACGCCGTGATGGCTGCGGCGCCCGCTGCCGCTCCGCTCATGTCGAAGGCGGCCATCGGCATCTCGATGGCGGTCGCTGTGGCGGTGCCCACCGCCGGCCCCGCCATCGTCGACCGCGTCACCAACCCCGCACCGGTCGTCGCCGCTCCGTCCGAGGGTGAGGGGGTCGTCGCTGGCGTCGGCTCCACGGTCGAGGTCGATCCCGCCCGAGTCGGCGGCGCGGGCGGATCCAGTCAGGGCGGTACCTCCGCCACTCCTCCCACCGGCGGCACCGTTGCTGCGCCCACCGTCGATCCCGCGGCCACCACGCCTCGCGCCCAGGCGCCGGTGGTGGTGACGCCGCTGCCCGCGCCCACTCCCACGCCCACAGCTCCCAGCGACGTCACCGAGCCAGTGCCGCCGTCGGTGGTCGTACCGGCGCCGGTGGCCCGAACCGGGGGCACGCTCAACGGGTCCGACATCGGGTTCACCCCCGCCGGGCCGCGCCTCGACCTCGCCGGTGCCCTGCAGCTCTCGGTGGGCGGGGCCGTTCACGCCGGTGACCTCGCGGGCCGTCTCGACCTCACGGCGGGCTCGGGCTCCGAGGCTCAACGCATCGCCGGCAACCTCACCGTCACGCTGGCCGACGGTCAGGTGGTCGCGCTGCGCCTCAACGGCTTCGCCACCCCCGTGGCGGTCGACGGTGACGCCGAGTCCACCGCGTTCACGGTCACCGGCCAGTTCCGCGCCACCAGCGGCGAGGCCATCGCCCTACTCGAGGGCGGCCGCTTCGAGGGCGCCTTCGACACGGCCAGCGGCAACCTCCAGCTCACCTTCACCGCCTGACGCAAGTGGGTGTTGTGACGCAACCGCGCGACGGTGACCACCGTCAAACCGAAGCGGACCTGGTGCCCCACGAGATGTTCCAGATGCTCTTCGACGCAGCGGAAGACATCGCGATCGCACGACGCGTCGCCGAGCGGACCCGCTCCGACTCCGGCAACCGCACATCTCTCGCCGCGGTGGCGGCCGACCTCGGGGTTGACCTTGACAGCCTGTGAGGTTCAGTAGCTATCACCCACCGTGTCCGACGTTCAACGTCGCGTCTGGCACATTTGCAAGCTGCGGGACCAGCCCGACCCCTGAGGGCCGCTTGACCTGAGGTCATCGCCTCACGGGATGTAGGCGATGCGGGCTGTGGACCTCCCCGAAGATGACCCATCTGGTGCGCTCGAGGAGCGGTGCCCACCGATCCTTTCGATCAGACGGACGAGCGCTGAGCCAGGCACTGGCAACCATCGTGTCGACCACGACCGCCGTCGCCACATCTCGTCCGCGGTGCAGTCCGGCATCGCTCTGCCTCCTCGGTCTCCGACTCGATCAACTGCTCGAGCCGAGGATCGCGCCACGTCCATCCCGGCCGCCCCTGTCCGCGTTGACGGGTGGGGTGGCATCATGGAGCAATGGTCGTCGCCCACCGAACCGAGCTGACGCTGGCTGGGCTGCGGCGAATGCGTAGCCAGATCGCCGAGACCGCTGCTCGTCGTGGAGCGACGAACATCCGTGTGTTCGGCTCTGTCGCACGAGGCGAAGCGAGATCGACGAGCGACGTTGACCTACTCGTCGACCTCGAGTCGGGTCGCAGCCTCATGGATCTTGGTGGTCTGGTGATGGACCTGTCAGACCTGCTCGGTGTGGATGTCGACATCGTCACCGAGGCAGGTCTCAAGTCGCGTGTTCGGGACCGGGTGGTTGCCGAAGCGGTCCCCTTGTGAGGGACGATGCTGCGCGCGTCCTCGACATCATTGAGACGTGCGATCAGCTGCTCGAGCATGTGGGATCGGATCGCACACGGTTTGAGTCCGATCCGGTGGTGCAGGCGGCGGCCCAACGGTGGCTGGAGATCATCGGTGAGGCGGCCAGCCGCCTGACCGATGGATTCAGGGCAGAACGCCCCGATGTGCCCTGGCGTGACCTGGTGGGCATGCGCAACATCCTGGCCCATGGCTATTTCCACATCGATAACGAGGTTGTGTGGGCCGCGATCTCCCGCGACATCCCGGTGCTGCGCAGATCACTCATAGCGGCCTCGGAGGTCGGATAGGCCAGCTCAGGTGCCGGGGCGTCGAGGCTCGCTGCCTGACTTCGTTCTGGCTCCCGCATCTCTACCCGGGCGGTAGAGATCCGGGAGCCAGAAGATCTGTGGGGGCCTGCCTGGGCCTGCCGGGGGCGTGGCGGCCGGGGTCGAGGGCTACAGCTGCGGCGAAGGGCTGCACCCATCTGGCGGGCTCGAGGAGCGATGCCCACCGAGCCTTTGCGATCAGACGGGCGTGCGCTGAGCCACGCACTGGCGACCATCGTGTCCCTTGCTGTAGTGCCGTCGACGATCTCCCGGGGTCGATCCGCATCTCGATCTCGAGTCAGGAACCTGCCCAGGAACCGGGTACCTTGGTGCCCGTGACTGCGCAGCCCACGTTGAGTCCTCATCTGGCGGAAGTGGTTGCCCGGTGCCGGGCGCGTGCTGAGGAGATGGGCGAGCTGCGGCCCCGGAAGGTGGGGACGTTCAGGTCGGCGTTCACCGACGAGGCCCGCGAGATCCTGGCTGAATGGCGGCGCGGTGGTGGCTACGAACGGGCACTCGCTGAGATCGTCGCCGACGACCCAGAGCTCGCGGACCAGTAACGCCTCGGCGTGCGCCTGGTCGACGACCGTCCCCTGCTGGACCTGCTCAGCGGCACTGCTGACGCAGAGTTGTCCGCTGAGTTGGCGGCCGGTGGAGGTCGGCCTGCTCAGCCTCCGAGTCGTGGTCCCGGTGATTCAAGCCCTGCCGATGTCGGGCCCTCTCAACTTCCTCAGCGCCGAGGCCATCGGTGCAGCGGTCCTGCTCGGGGCCACGGTCACCGTCACGGTTGACACGCCGCTTCTGCGCCGGGCCGCCGCCGAGGTCGCCGTGGAGTTCGAAGTACGCGGATAAGCCGCGTCTCGCGCCCAGCCGAAGACCACAGGAGCGGTGGCGAGCTCCTGGGGTCCTCATCGCCCTGACCGGGCAGCGATCGGACCATGAGGGGGACTGCAGGTTACAGTCCGACCCATGCCAGCACAGGGGACCCGGCGGCGCGGTCGGGCAGCGTTCGCACTCGCTTTGACGATGGTGGTGGCGGTGCCGTCGATGGCGGCAGCGGCCGAAGCGCCGCCCCCGGCCGCGTGGCCCTCGTCGGCCGCGGCCTCGCCCCGCATCGAGGGATCGGCCCACGCCGTTCGCTTCGCCGGTGGCGACCGCTACTCGACCAGCCTTGCC
>JAENWR010000039.1 GCA_016649895.1 Acidimicrobiia bacterium
TCGCCTCGGCGAGGTCGACGAGGTAGCGGGCGACCTCGGTACTGACGTGGGCGTTGCGCACCGCCTCGATCATCTCGAGCACGTCGGCGGCCGACACCACTGGCCCGAGGGCATCGAGCGTGCCGCCCCGACCGTGGGTGGTGAGGATGGTGAGCTCTCCCTCGGGGCTCGGGTACCCGACCGAGATGCGCATGAGAAAGCGGTCGAGCTGGCTCTCGGGGAGGGGGTAGGTGCCCTCGTACTCGATGGGGTTCTGGGTGGCGATGACCATGAACGGCGAGGTCAGCGGATAGGTGGTGCCGTCCACTGTCGCCTGCTCCTCGGCCATCGACTCGAGGAGCGCTGATTGGGTCTTGGGCGACGCTCTGTTGATCTCGTCGCCGAGCACGATGCCGTTGAAGATGGGCCCCGGTCGGAAGTCGAACGTGTTGTCGTTGCGGTTCCAGACGGTGATGCCCACGACATCGGACGGCAGCAGGTCGGGGGTGAACTGGATGCGTCCGAAGGGGATGTCGACCGATCGGGCGAGCGCCTTGGCCAGACTGGTCTTACCGACCCCCGGCACGTCCTCGATGAGAAGATGGCCCTCGGCGAGGAGCGTGACGAGCATCATCTCGATCGCCTCGCGCTTGCCCTGGATGACCCGCTCGACGTTGTCGACGATCGCCTGGGCCCGTTCACTGAAGCCGGTTGCCCGAACGTCGGTCTCGTGGGTGACCACTCGTGGTGCTCCTCTGGTCGTGGCGCTCCCGTCGAGCGGCCGTGGGGCAGCTCGACCGCCGCCTCTCCCAAGGCTATGTCGCCCGAGGCCGCGGCGCGGGGTCGGTCGCCACCAGGTCTCGGCGGTACCGTGTCGCCCGTGACGACCGTGCTGGCGATCGACATCGGTGGCACGAAGATGGCGGTGGGGCTGGTCGACGCCAGCACCATCGTCGCCAGGGTCGTCGTTCCGACGCCCACCGGCGGCGACTCCGAGGTGCTCTGGCAGGCGCTGTGGGATGCGATCGAGCAGGTCGACCTCCGGCCATCCCCGTCGGTGGTTGGCGTCGGCATCGGCGGGCCGATGACCGTCGGCGGCGAGCTCGTGTCGCCCTTGAACATCCCGGGGTGGCGCAGCTTCCCACTGCGCTCCCGGCTCGCCGAGCACACCGGATTGCCGGTCCACGTCGACAACGATGCCAAGGCGCTGGCCCTCGCAGAGGGGTGGATCGGCGCGGCAGCTGGCGCCGCCAACTTCATGGCGATGGTGGTCTCGACCGGCGTCGGTGGTGGCATCGTCATCGACGGTCGCCTGCTCGATGGACAGGCCGGCAACGCCGGCCATGTCGGTCACATCGTGGTCGAGCCCGAGGGCCACACGCTCGCGGGCCACGCCCAGGGCGTGCTCGAAGGCGAGGCGTCGGGGCTGGCTATCGCGACCCACACCGGACGACCGGCGGCCGAGGCCACCGCCGAGGTGATCGAGCGGGCCGGACGGCTGGTCGGACGGGGTGTCGCCTCGGTCTGCAACCTGCTCGACATCCCGCTGGTCGTGGTGGCCGGTTCGGTGGCGCTCGGCTACGGCGAACCGTTCTTCCGTGCGGCGCAGAGCGAGCTCGACCGGTTGTGCCTGCTCGACTTCTCGAAGGGGGCGCGGATCATCCCCGCGGGTCTGGGCGCCGACGGCCCGCTGCTCGGAGCGGCGGCGGTGGGCCTTCGCGGCTCAGGCCACGAGATCGGCATCGCCTGATGCTGGCTAGCCTCGGTGCCCGTGGACCACGCCCCTGTCACTCCGCCTCGCACATGGATCGGTCCGGTGGTGGCGGTCGCGGTCCGGCCGCAGCTGTGGACGACTGCGACAGCCGTGGTGTTGCGACTCGCCCGACCGGGCTGGTGGCGGCGTGGACGGCGTCTCCCGCTGCCCGACCGGAACTACTGGCACTTCCGATCGCTCACCGCCTTCGGTGTCGATGGGGGTGTGCCGAGCGGTCCCGAGGTCGTCGCCTACCTCGAGTGGTGTCGGGCGTGGCCCCGCGTCGCAGGCTGACGCGGGCTCCCACCTGGCCCTCGCATCGGATGGATCAACGATGCTGCGCTGCAGTCGGTCGGGGCCCAGGTGGACGGGGCAACCGCCGGCCGGTTCCAGCCCGACCACATCCGCCAGCTCTTCGCCGAGTCGCTTCGACAGCAGCGCGGTTGGATGCGGGTCCGAGCGCGGGGTCGCCAGGGGATCACCCACGTCCCACGGGAGCTGCGCCACCGCTTTCGCCTCGTCGGCTGCGGCGCCCCGGTCTTGTCGAAGTACGAGCGGGTCACGTTCGATCGCGAACTTGTCCACCGAACGGTCATGAGACACGCTCGGCGGTCTCCGACGCGGGGCGGATCTGTAACCTGCCCCCATGCCCGACGCCAAGCCGCTCACCAAGGTCGAGGTCGAGCGCTTCATGTCGATCCGCGAGACCACGATCGATCTTGGGGCGATCAATGTCCTCATCGGAGCGAACGGCACTGGGAAGAGCAACTTCCTCTCGCTGTTCGACATGGTCGGCAGCCTGCGCGATCAACGCCTGTCGTTGTGGGCGGCCCAGCGGGGAGGCGCCGATCGGGTCATGTTCAACGGCACCAAGCAGTCACCGACGATGCGTCTGCGTCTGGAGTTCACCGAGTCGCAGGGCTACGAGGCCGAACTGGCCGCTGCGACCGATGGCTCCTTGTACTTTGAGCGCGAGTTCGTGTGGGGCACGGGGATCGGTTACGAGCAGCCGTTCAACGTCCTGATGCAGCCCGGCGGCACCGAGTCGAAGCTCCCACAGGAGGTGGCCGGTCATCTCGGCGGTGTGGCCGCCTGGACCATGGCGTGCCTTTCGGGGTGGCGCCGCTACCACTTCCACGACACCTCCAGCGGTGCCGGTGTCAAGCACCCCCAGCCCATTGCCGACAACCGGGAGCTGAACCGCGACGGCAGCAACCTCGCGCCGTTCCTGCATGCCCTGCGCCAGAACGACCTGGTCCGCTACGAGCGCATCCGCGACACGATCAGGACCGTCACGCCTTTCTTCGACGACTTCGTGCTCGAGGCCGAGGCGCTCAACCGGTCGACGATCCGGCTCGGGTGGCGGCACACCGACTCGGAGATGTTCGCCGACGCGACGATGCTGTCCGACGGCACGTTGAGGTTCATGTGCCTGGCCACGGTCTTGTTGCAGCCGAACCCGCCGAAGGTGGTGCTGATCGACGAGCCTGAGCTCGGCCTTCATCCCTACGCGATCCATCAGCTCGCCGAGCTCTTCCACGCTGCGTCCACCCGCAGCCAGCTCGTGGTCGCTACGCAGTCGGTGACCCTCCTCGACCAGGTGCGGCTCGACGACGTGATCGTCGCTGAGCGCTCTGGTGGTGCGTCGGTCCTCCGCCGCGTCGATCCTAAAGGGCTCCAGCACTGGCTCGACGACTACTCGCTCGGCGAGCTATGGACCAAGAACCTCATCGGTGCGCGTCCACGGCATGCCTGATGGGAGACGTCCTCGTCCTGGTCGAGGGACAGACCGAGGAGACCGTCGTCCGTGACGTGATCGCCCCGCACCTCGAGGCCCGGGGTGTGTTCGCGAGGCCGGTCGTGCTCGCGACCAAGCGCATGGCATCGGGTGGAAAGTTCAGAGGAGGCGCGACGTCCTGGGCGCAGATGCGCGACGACCTCCGAAGGCTGTTGCGCGACACCCACCTCGACGGGGTGACGACGATGTGGGACCTCTACGGTCTCCCGGTCGACGTTCCCGGTGTGTCGACGGCCCACGACCCCGACGCGCGTCGACGAGCCGAGGCGATCGAGGAAGCGATCGCCGCCGACCTCGGGGATACCCGGCTGCGGCCCTACATCCAGCTCCATGAGTTCGAGGCCCTCGTCCTCGCCGACCCGACCGGTCTGGCCCGTCGCGCAGAGTCGCCGGTCCTCGTCGGGCGGGTCAAGGCGGTGGTCCAACAGGCCGGCGGCCCCGAGCTGGTGAACGACGGCCCGCGCACGCACCGTCGAAGCGCATCCTGGAGTGGTGGCCTGACTATGTGAAGGCATCTGATGGCCCTGCGCTGGTCGGTGGTGCGGGTCTGGCGAGGGTGCGCCTCGCGTGCCCTCACTTCGACGATTGGATCGGATGGTTGGAATCGCTGTGATCGTCGAGCACGCGCGAAAGCTGGTCGAGGTGCCGCCGCGCGACTCGGTGAACCGCGAGCTCTCGGCGCGCCCGCGGGCGCGTCTTCTCACGTTCCCGTGACCCGATCTCATCCGCCTGACTCTCAGTAAGCGTCACACCCCGCCGTGCCGACAACTCAAACCCCCGGCCGGCGACATGGCGACCGAGACCCTCGACGCCGAGATCGTGTCACTCGCCGATCGCCGCGACCATCACCGCCGGCATCGACCAGACGGTCATGGCCAACCGCACGCCCGCAGGCGCGTCGCTGCGCAACAACGCGCCGATGCCCTCGTCGCCGTCGCAGCTGGCGGCGGGAGGACCACCGCCGAGATCGTCATCCACATCCGTGGTGATGACCCCGCCCTCCTCGCCGATGGGAGACCACAACCAACCTCCGCCGCCTCTGCGACCCCCACCACCGCGCCCGCTGACACGCCCGACCATGAAGCCGACGGGCCGGAACCACCGGTCTGGGGCGAGAGACGCAGGTAGCCTGCGGAGCCATGGGTCGGGCCTTGGTGCTCAACGCGAGCTACGAACCACTGTGTGTCGTGCCGGCGCGGCGCGCCGTGGTGCTGGTCCTCTCGGAGAAGGCCGACCTCGTCCACGACTCCGGCGAGGTCGTCCACTCCGAGCGCATGTCAGTGGCGGTGCCATCGGTCATCCGGCTCCGCTACTACGTGCGGGTGCCCTTCCAGCGCAACACGGCGCTGTCGCGCCGTGCCGTGTTCCACCGCGACGACTTCACCTGCCAGTACTGCGGTTCTGCCGCCGAGAGCATCGATCACGTGGTGCCACGCAGCCGGGGCGGCGCGCACGAGTGGACCAACGTGGTGGCGGCGTGCCGCCGTTGCAACGCCGGCAAGGGCGACCGCATGCTGGCGGAGACGTCGATGGTCCTTCCTCGGCGACCGGTCGCGCCGCGTGAGCTGAGTTGGGTCATCGTCGCCGTCCCCGAGGTGCCCGACCACTGGCAGCCCTATCTGGAGCCTGCACGCCTGATGCCAGCGTGAGCCGGTCAGCCTCGGTCCGACCCGTCGAGATCGAGCTGCGTCGACTCGAGGTGCCGCTGGTCGAGCCCATCGTGGCAGCTCACGGCACCGAGTCGGTCAGGCGGGTGGTGGTCGTGCGGGCCACCGCCGACGACGGCATCGATGGGTGGGGCGAGTGCGACGCCCTCGCCCGTCCGACCTACACCTCCGAGTGGCACGAGGGCGCGTGGCTGGTTCTGCGCGACCTGCTGGCGCCGGCCGCGGTCGCTGGAATCGACGCAGGGGTCACGGGTCACCCCATGGCGATGGCAGCCATCGAGGGCGCGCTCGTGGACCTGCGGCTGCGCCGCGAGGGGCGATCCCTCGCCGTGGAGCTCGGAGCGTCCCGGCGACGGATCCACAGCCGCGCCGTGCTGGGCATGGTGGGTAACGGGGTAGGCGGCGACATGAGCGGGCCGAGCGCCATCGACCAGCTGCTGGCAGCAGTGGCGGAGCGGCTCGCCGACGGTCACCGGTCGGTGAAGCTGAAGGTCCGCCCGGGCTGGGACCTCGAGCCGCTGTCGGCCGTTCGTGCGACGTGGCCGGATCTCGATCTCGCGGCCGACGCCAACGGGAGCTACCGGGCGGGCGTCGATGACGACCACCTCGTCGGTCTCGACCGGTTGGAGCTCGCCTATCTGGAGCAGCCGCTCTCCGCCGCCGACCTCATCGGCCACGCCGCGCTCCGTCGGCGGATCGCCACCCCGGTGGCGCTCGACGAGTCGATCACCGGCCCCGAGTCGCTGCGCATCGCCCTCGATCTCGGGGCACTCGACGTGGTGAACGTGAAGCCGGCTCGGGTGGGCGGGATCGGTCCCTCCACTTCGCTCCACCGGGTCGTGGTCGACCACGGGATCGGGGCGTTCTGTGGCGGGATGTACGAGCTCGGGATCGGACGTTCGGTCGCCCTGGCGGTGGCGGCCATGCCGGGCTTCGGGAGCCCGGCCGACCTCGGGCCGACCCGTCGCTACGTCGCCACCGACATCACCCCGCCACTCGACCTCGACCGCGAGGGGTCGCTCGCCGTACCCGCTGGCCCGGGGGTCGGCCCGGTCCCTGACGCCCGTCGGCTCGACGAGGTGACGGTCGAGCGCTGCGTCGTCCGACCGGTGTGACGGAGGTACCGATCAGGGCTGGTGCGGGCTGGACGGTGCAGCGCGTGTCAGCCCCCGCGGGGGAGCTGCACGCGCGCGAGATCCCCGACGATCCCGAACCGACCGCCTGGTTCCTCGACGCGACTCGACCCGCGGTCGTGCTCGGCAGTTCGCAGCCCGCGGGCGACGTCGACGGGCACGCAGTCGGTGAGCGCGGCGTCGACCTCGTTTCTCGCCGCAGTGGCGGGGGAGCGGTACTGGTGGTGCCGGGAGGCTGCACCTGGCTCGATCTGATCATCCCATCCGGGCATCCGCTCTGGCTCGACGACGTGGGTCGGGCCATGCACTGGGTGGGGGAGGTCTGGTGCTCGGCTCTCGCCGAGCTCGGAGTCGCCGCGTCGGTGCACCGCGGCGCGATGCGTCGCACCGAGTGGTCATCACAGGTCTGCTTCGCCGGGTTGGGCGCCGGCGAGGTCCTCGACCAGCGCCGGCGCAAGATCGTCGGCGTGTCGCAACGGCGGACTCGTGACGCTGCCCGCTTCCAGACGGTCGCGTACCATTCCGACCCGGCCGACCTCGTCGAGCTGCTGGCCCTGGAGCACGGGGCCGAGCGGCGCCTGCGCTCCGAGCTCGCCGAGCGCACAGCGTCGGTGCCGGTGCAGCCGGCGGGCCTGGCGGCCGCTCTCGAGCGGCACCTCCCGATCCTGTAGCGCGACCCTCGACGGGGGCGGCGGGGTGGGGCGGCGGGGTGGGGCGACGCGTGCCTCGTCGCGCCGGCGCGCCGCGTGCAGATGCTCACGCTGGGTGCGATTTCGCCCGAAATGGGCCATCTGGTGGTTGACCGGTGGGGGTGTGGGGCGTAATGTGGGGCGAAGTGGAGCGAAGGGGAGGGGTCCTGTTCGCTCTTGCATCCATCGATTCGCCGGTCACCCGCCGGTCCCGCAGCCGTGAAGGAGAGCCGTGTTCGTCGGGACGTTCGAGCACTCGCTCGATGACAAGGGGAGGGTCGTCCTCCCTGCGGCGTTCCGGAGCTACGTGGCCGACAGCGGGTTCGTGTCGAAGCTCGATGGCTGTCTCGGCCTGTGGACCCCGGAGGAGTTCCAGACGGTGGCATCACTTCTGCGAGATCGAGTGCGCGAGGGCCTGGTCAACGCCGACGCGCTGCGCGTCTTCGCCGCCGATGCCGCCGAGGTCCGACCCGACTCGCAGGGCCGGATCTCCATCCCCCAGCGCCTCCGCGACTTCGCCGGCTTCGAGCGCGACCTCATCGTCAACGGGCGCCTCGACCGCATCGAGATCTGGAGCGTCGATCGCTGGACCACCGTCTCCGCCACCGCCGACCAAAGCCTCACCGATGCCATCGTCGACCTCGGGATCTGAGCCGGCGTTCCCGACGCTCCCACCTCTACTCGACCTCTCCTCGTCCTCCACCCGCTCCACCGAACTGCGGCACGACCGCTCATCTGCAACCTCCCGGCCACCGAGATGGAAGGCCCCTACTCCGCCCGCTTCCCATTCAGCTCGATCGGGGAGACATCCCGACGGGCGTTCGGGGGCCGGGGGGTTGCAGATGAGCGGTCGGTGCACCGCGCAGGACCCAGCCATGGCCGATCTCCCCCCGAGCTCCGATCGCAGCGACGACGTCCCGCCGACGGGCGACGACCCCTTCGCGCACCGGTCCGTCATGCTCGACGAGATCGTCGAGCTCCTCGCGCCGGTGCCGTCTGGCCTCTACATCGACGCCACCCTTGGCGGTGCCGGCCACGCCAGCGCCGTGCTCGATGCCCGCCCCGACCTCACGCTCCTCGGCCTCGACCAGGACGACACGGCCATCGCCGCCGCCTCCGCCGCGCTCGCTCGCTTCGGGTCGCGAGCCACCTCCATCCGCCGCGCCCGGTTCGACCAGATGACCGAGGTGCTGCGCGGTGCCACTGAACTGCACACGCAACCGGTGGTGGCCGTGCTCTTCGACCTCGGCGTCAGCTCACCGCAGCTCGACCGGGGCGAGCGCGGCTTCAGCTACCGCACCGAGGGGCCGCTCGACATGCGGATGGACACTCGGCGAGAGCTCACGGCCGACATCGTGGTGAACACCTACGACGACGGCGAGCTCTTCCGGATGCTCGCCCGCAACGGCGAAGATCGCCACGCCCGGCGCATCGCCCGCGCCATCGTTGCCGCACGTCCGCTGACCACCACCACCGAGCTGGCTGACGTCGTCCGCGACGCCATCCCCGCTCCCGCCCGCCGCCGGGGTGGTCATCCCGCGACGCGGTCGTTCCAAGCGATCCGCATCGAGGTGAACTCCGAGCTCCAGATCCTCCCCGGCGCGGTCGACCAGGCGATCGACCTGCTGGTCACCGGGGGACGCTGCCTCGCGCTCACGTTCCACTCGGGCGAGGACCGCATCGTCAAGCAGCGCTTCCTCCACGCCGAGTCGGGTGGCTGCACCTGTCCGCAGGGTCTCCCGTGCGTCTGCGGCGCCATCCGCGCCGTGAAGCTGCTCAAGCGGGGCGGCTGGACCCCCTCGGCCGGCGAGCAGGAGCACAACCGCCGTTCGGCCAGCGCCCGCCTGCGTGGCGTCGAGAAGCTCGCCATCGGTGGTGCCCCATGAGCATCCTGAGCACCGGTGCACCGCGTCGGGTCACGGTCCCCCAGCCCCAACGCGAGGGTGAACGGCCCCCGCTGCGCCTCGTCGAACCCGAGGTGCGGCCGCGCCGCGTGCGGGTCGGAGTCGTCGGCACGGTCGGTCTCGCCGCTGTCTTCGTCGGCCTCTTCGCGCTGGCTGCCATGCACAGCCTCGTGGTGCAGGCCCAGTTCGCGCTCGACCGCGTCGAGGAGCAGGTTGCCGAGCGGCACAGCGAGATCGAACAGCGTCGCGTCCAGGTGGCCCAGCTCGAAGCTCCCAGTGCGGTCGTCGATGCGGCGCGCGGGCTCGGCATGGTGCCGCCCCCGGATCGGATCTTCTTGCTGCCCAGCCGTGAGGCGTCTGGCAGCACGCCCGAGCAGGATCAGCGGGTCGGGACCTCCACCGAGGCCGCTCCCGACGTGGAGTCGGCCAGCGGCGCCACCGAAGCGCCGTGACCGATCCGTCGCGCCCCAGGGGGATCACCCGCCCCACACCCGGTGCCGCCGCTGGTCCACCCCGACGACGCCTCGTCGGTCTGCTCGTCGTGCTGTCGCTCCTCTTCGTCGGGATCATCGGCCGGTTGGCCGACCTGCAGCTCGTCGCCGCCGAGCGCTATGTGGCCTATGGCACCTCTCAGCGCCTGCGTGCCGAGGAGCTGCCGGCCAGCCGCGGTTCGTTGCTCGACCGCACCGGCGCCGAGCTCGTGCTGTCGGTGCCCGCCCAGACGGTCATCGTCGACCCTCGCATGATCGACGACCCCCTCGAGACCGCTCGCACGCTCGCGCCGGTGCTCGACGACGACGTCGCGACGTTGGCCTCGCGCCTGTCGGCCGACAGCGCCTTCGAGTACCTCGCCCGCCAGATCGACGACGAGACGGCTGCCGATGTGCAGGCCCAGCAGATCGAGGGTGTCTTCCTCCGCCCCGAACCACGCCGCACCCACCCGGCGGGCAACCTCGCTCGTGGCGTGCTCGGTAGTGCCGACATCGACGGGGTGGGCGTCTCCGGACTCGAGGCGCAGTTCGACGACGTGCTCACGGGCACCGCCGGCGAGGTCCTCTTCGAGCGCAGTCTGAACGGGGTTGCGATCCCGGTCGGCCAGCAGCAGCTCGAGCCGGCGCAGCCCGGTGACGACATCGTGCTCACCCTCGACCGATCGCTCCAGTTCCTCACCCAGGAGGCCCTGGCCGAGCAGGTGCGCGCCACTGGAGCCAACGGCGGCCAGGCGGTCGTCATGGTGCCGAGCACCGGCGAGATCCTGGCCATGGTGAGCCTCGTGGTCGACGACGAGGGCGAGGTGGTGCCGGCCACCTACAACCGGACCCTGGTCGACACCTTTGCCCCCGGCTCGGTCCTCAAGCTCTCCACCGTCGGTGCATCGCTCGAGGAGGGGAGGAGCACCCCTGGTCGGGCCATCGAAGTGCCATATGCCCTCAACGTCGGCGGCCACATGTTCCAGGACAGCACGCTCCACGGCACCGAGATGTGGCCGGTGAGCCGGATCCTCATCGACTCCTCGAACGTCGGCGCCATCAAGCTCGGCCAAGAGCTCGGCGAGGAGCAGGTGCACGGCTACCTCACCCGATTCGGGTTCGGCCAGTCCACCGGCCTCGGGTTCCCTGGCGAATCGGCAGGACGTCTTCGCCCGGTCGAGGAGTGGCACGGCTCGGACATCGCGGGCGTCATCATCGGCACCGGCGTCACCGTCACCGCCATGCAGGTCCTCGCCGGATACAACGTCGTGGCCAACGACGGCGTCTACGTCGCGCCCCGGCTCGTCGACGCACGGGTCGACGCCGAGGGTGGGCGCCACCGGGCGGCCGCCGTGCCGACCCGTCGGGTCGTGTCCGAGCGGACATCCGGGCAGCTCCGCGAGATGCTGGAGGGCGTGGTCTCCGACGGCACCGGCACCCATGCGGCCGTGCCTGGCTACCAGGTGGCTGGCAAGACCGGCACATCCTGGAAGCTTCAGGCAGATGGTTCGTTCGAGAACGGCCGAGGCACCCGCGACTACATGGCGACGTTCGTGGGCTTCGCCCCATCCAACGATCCCCGCGTCTCGGTCATCGTCGTCATCGACCAGCCGCGGAACGTCTACTCAGGCGGGTCGGCGGCGGCGCCGGCCTTCTCCCGCATCGTCGAGCACGCCCTCCGTCGCCTCGACGTGCCGCCCACCTCCGGCGACGATCGCGAGGGCACGGGCCACATCGTGACCGTCGGCTCCACCGAGAGCCGGGTACGGGCGACGCCGGCCGTCGCTGGCGATGACGCCCATGTCGACGAGCTCGATGGTTGAGCCGCTCCGCGAGCCGCAGGTCGACCTCGCGACCCTTGTCGAGACCCTGTCGGCCGATGTGCCCGACGCCGTCATCGTGGGTGACCCCACCGGGGTCGTGGTCAGCGCCGTCGTCTTCGACTCACGACAGGTCGGGCCGGGGGCGCTCTTCTGCTGTCTGCGCGGCGCCGCCGCCGACGGTCACTCCCACGCGGCCGAGGCCGCCGAACGCGGTGCGGTGGCGATCGTGTGCGAGTACCCATTGGCGGTCGATCTGCCGCAGGTGCAGGTCCCCGACACCAGGGTGGCCATGGCGCCCCTGGCGGTGGCCCTCTACGACCGACCGGCCGACGCTCTCGAGGTGGTCGGGGTCACTGGGACCAACGGCAAGACCACCGTCACCCACATGGTGAAGGCCATCTTGGACGCGGCCGGCCGGCCGGCCGGTGCCATCGGGACGCTCTCCGGCGTTCGCACCACGCCCGAGGCGCCCGACCTCCAGCGCCAGCTCGCGGCACTGCGCGACAGCGGCTACCTCGGTGCCGCCATCGAGGTGTCGTCGCATGCCCTCGCGCAGCACCGCGTCGACGGCACCAGCATCGACGTGGCGGTCTTCACCAACCTCAGTCGCGACCACCTCGACTTCCACCAGACGATGGAGGCGTACTTCCAGGCGAAGGCGCGGCTCTTCGATACGGGCATGGCGGCCCAGGCGGTGGTGAACACCGACGACCCCCACGGTCGGCTGCTCCTCGACGCCGCGCAGATCCCCACCACCGGCTACTCCCTCGACGAGGCCGAGGACGTCCACCTGCGAGCGGATGGGTCAAGCTTCACGTGGCGCGGCCAGCGGGTCGAGCTCCCGCTCGGTGGTCGCTTCAACGTGTCGAACGCGCTCGCTGCCGCTCACGCGGCATCGGCCCTCGGCATCGAGCCGCCCGTCGTCGCGGCCGGCCTGGCCGCGGTGGCGGGCATCGCCGGACGCTTCCAGGTCCTCGATCTGGGAGCTCCTTTCACCGTCATCGTCGACTTCGCCCACACCCCCGACGGCCTCGGCCAGCTCCTCGACGCCGCGCGCGAGCTGGCCGGCGATCGGCGGGTCCACATGGTGGTGGGTTGCGGAGGTGACAAGGACCGCTCCAAGCGCCCGGCCATGGGCGAGGCGGCCTCGCGACTCGCCGACCGAGTGATCCTCACCAGCGACAACCCGCGGTCCGAAGATCCGATGGCGATCATCGACGATGCCATGCAGGGGGTGGAGCAGCGCGACAAGGTGGTCGTCGAGCCCGATCGGCGGGCGGCCATCGCCGAGGCGCTCGCAGGTGCCGACGCCGGCGATCTGGTGCTCGTGGCCGGCAAGGGTCACGAGCAGTTCCAGGAGATCCGCGGTGAGCGACTCCCGTTCGACGATCGTGTCGTGGTGCGCGAGGAGTACGAACGGATGAACGGAGCCAGCGCGTGATCCAGATGCTGATCGCTGCCAGCGTCGGGATGCTCGTCTCCCTGGGAGCAACCCGTTACCTCATCGGGTGGCTCACCACGCACAAGATCGGCCAGCCCATCCACGAGGACCTACCCGAGGGTCACAAGGTGAAGGCCGGGACCCCCACCATGGGCGGGATCGCCATCGTGCTCGGCCTCCTCGTCGGCTACGCGCTCACCAACCTCTTCCGCGGCGTCTACACCCGCACCGGTCTCATCGTCGTGTTCACCATCGCCGCCGCCGGAGCGGTCGGCTTCGTCGACGACTGGATCAAGGTCACGAGCGAGCGCAACCTCGGCCTGTCGAAGCGCGCCAAGGCGGCGGGGCTCCTGCTGGTCGCCGGGGGCTTCACCACCGCGATGCTGATGCTCACCGACGTCTCCACCGCGCTCTCCTTCACCCGTGCGGGAAACCTGGGCATCGACCTCGGTACCGGCGGATGGGCCGTGTGGGCACTGCTCCTCATCGTCGGCAGCACCAATGCAGTGAACCTGACCGACGGTCTCGACGGGCTGGCGGCCGGCTCGGCCACCCTCGGCTTCGCCGCGTTCACCGTCATCGGCTTCTGGGCCTTCCGCAACTCTGACTTCTACGGCTACTCCCATGCGCTCGACCTGGCGGTGGTCGCCGCGGCCATGCTCGGTGCCTGCATCGGCTTCCTGTGGTGGAACGCCGCACCCGCCCAGATCATCATGGGCGACACCGGGTCGTTGGCCATCGGCGCCGCCTTTGCCACCCTCGCACTCGGCAACAACACCCATCTCCTGTTGCCCATCGTCGGCGGCCTCTACGTGCTCGAGACGGTGTCGGTGATCCTGCAGGTCGGCAGCTACCAGCTGACGGGCCGACGGATCTTCCGCATGGCGCCCATCCACCACCACTTCGAGCTCGGCGGCTGGCCCGAGACCACGGTCATCGTCCGGTTCTGGATCCTGGCAGGCCTCTCCACCGCCGTCGCGCTCGGCTGCTACTACGCCGACTTCCTCACCAACACACGGGTGGATGGGCTGTGACGAACCCGCCACGCATCGCCAACCTCATCGTGGGTCGACGCCCGCGACTCGGCCGCCCCGCGGGCCGCCGCACCGGGCTGTTCGTGGGGCTCCTCAGCGTCGTGGTGCTGCTCTGCCTGATCGGGCTGGTCATGGTGATGTCGGCCTCGTCGGTGGTGGGGCTCTACCAGTTCGGTTCCACCTGGTACTTCGTCAAGCGCCAGATGATCTGGCTGACGGTGAGCCTCGTGGCGCTCGCCATCACCATGCGGATCGACTACCGGTTCTGGCGTCGGTTCGCCTCGCCCCTGCTCGTGGGGTCGATCGTCGCGCTGGGCCTCGTGCTCGTACCCGGTGTCGGCATCAGCGTCTACGGGTCGACGCGTTGGCTCGGAGTCGGTCCGCTCGTCGTCCAACCGTCGGAGTTCGCGAAGTTCGGCCTCGTCCTGTTCATCGCCGACCTCTTGGCCCGGCGGGCCCACCGCATCACGTCGCTGCACATCACGCTGAAGCCGGTCATCGTCATCTCCGGCGTCATCGCCGTCCTGTTGATGCTGCAGCCCAACCTGGGGACCACGGTGGTCACCCTCGGCATCGTCGCTGCCATGCTCTACGTCGGTGGTGTCCCGCTGCTGCCGCTCGGTCTCGTGGCGGTCTGCGGCGGAGCTGCCGCAGCGATCGCGGCGCTGGCCGCCCCGTACCGAAGGGCCCGCATCACCGGAGCGCTCGACCCCTGGGCCGACCCCCTCGGCGACGGCTACCAGATCATCCAATCGCTGGTCGGCATCGCTCAGGGGGGTTGGGCGGGCGTGGGCCTCGGCGCCAGCCGGTCGAAGTGGGGCTTCCTGCCGTTCGCCCACACCGACTTCGTTTTCGCCATCATCGCCGAGGAGGCAGGACTCCTCGGGGCATCGGCCGTGGTGCTGTTGTTCCTCGCGCTCTGCTGGCTCGGGGTGGCCACCGCGCTGCGGGCTCCCGACCGCTTCGGGACGCTGCTCGCCGTCGGCATCACCACCTGGTTGGCGACCCAGGCGTTCGTCAACATCGGCGCGGTCATCGGCATCCTGCCCATCACCGGCGTGCCGCTGCCGTTCGTGTCGTTCGGCGGTTCGTCGATGCTCTCGACGATGGCCGCCACCGGGGTCCTGCTCAACGTCGCGCGCCAAGCTCGCTAGGCGCGGCGACACTGATCACATGGCCGACACTGATCACATGGCCGACACCACCGAACCGCACCCGACCGACACCTGGTGTCTGATCGCCGGAGGCGGCACGGCGGGCCACGTGGTGCCGGGCCTCGCCGTGGCGCGGGCGCTCGTCGAGAGGGACCACCCCGCTGGCTCGATCCACTTCCTCGGTGCCGAGCGCGGCTCGGAGACGACGATGGTCCCCGCCGCTGGCTTCGGCCTCACCGTGCTGCCCGGCCGGGGCCTCAACGACCGCAGGATCGATCTTGCCAACCTCGTCGCTGCAGTGGGCATCGTGCGCGGCGTGGGCCGCGGCATCCGCGTCGTGCGCGCCCGCCGGCCGGCCGTGGTGCTGTCGCTCGGCGGGTACGCCGCGGTGCCGGGGGTGATCGGCGCAGCCATCTGGCGCGTGCCGATCGTGGTCACCGAGCAGAACGCCCGAGCGTCGCTCGCCAACCGCCTCGCCGGCCGGTTCGCCAAGGCGTGCGCGGTCCCCGATGCCGACACCGATCTGCCTCGGGCGGTCGTCACCGGCAACCCAGTGCGGCCCGAGATGCTCGACGCGGCGCTCGCCGCGGCCGACCCGGCCGCTCGCGACGAGGCCCGTAGCGAGCTCGGGGTCCCCTCCGGGGCTTCGCTGATCGCGGTGCAGAGCGGTTCCCTCGGCGCCCGCTCGGTGAACCGGGCGGTCATCGCGATGGTCGAACGTCTCCGGCAACGGCCCGACATCGCGGTGCACCACGTCATCGGTCGGCGCGACTGGCAGACCGAGCACGCCCCGCCCCCCGCCATCGACGGCGGCCGCATCACCTATCGGGCGGTCGAGTACGAGGAGCGCACCGACCGCCTGCTCGCGGCCGCCGACCTCTTCATCGGGCGCGCCGGCGCGTCGACGGTGGCCGAGCTCGCTGTCGTGGGGGTGCCATCCATCCTCGTCCCGTTGCCCATCGCGCCACGCGACATGCAGCGCACCAACGCCCAGATGCTCGAGCGGGTGGGCGCCGCCGTCATCGTGTCCGACGCCGATCTCACCCCTGAGCGGCTGACCGATCAGGTCGAGCAGATGCTCACCGACCCGCAGCAGCTCCGCGCGAGGGCCGCGGCCGCGCGCACCGTGGGCTTCCCCGACGCCGCGGCGCATGTGGCTGCCCTCTGCGAGGAACACGCCCGTGGCTGAGCCCTCGGCCGACCCGGGCGACCTCCGGCTCGACCACCCGCAGGCGATCCACATCGTGTACGTCGGGGGCAAGGCGATGAGCGCCCTCGCCGAGATCCTCGTCCACATGGGTCACCAGGTGTCGGGCTCGGACCCCAACGACGTGCCGATCCTCGCCCACCTCCGCGAGCTGGGGGTCGAGGTGCACGTGGGGGCTGATGCCGCGCACCTGGGCGAGGTCGATCTGGTGGCGTGCTCCACCGCGGTTCCGGTGGACCATCCCGAGCGGCTGGCGGCCGAGGCCCGCGGGATCGCCGTCGTGGGTCGGCCCCGTTTGCAGGGGGCGATCGCGCGCACCCGCCCCACGATCGCGGTGTCGGGCACGCACGGGAAGTCGAGCACCACGGCGATGCTGGTGCACGTGCTCGAGGCCACCGGCCACGATCCGTCCTACATCGTGGGCGGCGACATGGTGGGCGGCCGCGGAGGGGCACGGTGGGTAGCCGGAGGCTGGTTCGTGGTGGAGGCGGACGAGAGCGACGGGACGTTCCTGCAGCTGGGCGCGGCGCGCGCCGTCGTCACCAACATCGAAGCCGACCACCTCGACCGCTACGGGTCGCTCGAAGCGATCGAAGCGGCCTTCCACCGCTACCTCGATCTGGCCGACGAGGCGCGGGTGGTGTGCGCCGACGATTCGATCGCGGCTCGCGTGGGTGCGGCGCACGGCGCCCTCACCTATGGCACGGGCGCCGACGCCGACCTCCGGGTCGTCGACGTCGTCGTCGAGAAGACCTCCACCCGCTTCTCCCTGCAGGTGGCAGGCGAACAGGTCGCCACCGTCACCCTGCCCGAACCGGGGCTCCACAACGCGCTCAACGCCACGGCGGCCATCGCTGCCGCACACGGGGTCGGGGTGCCGTACGCCGACGCCGCTGCCGCGCTGTCCAGCTACCGGGGGCTCGGGCGGCGATTCCAGCTGCGCGGCGAGGTGGGCGGCGTCACCGTCGTCGATGACTTCGCCCACAACCCGGGCAAGGTGCGCGCCATGGTCAGCACCGCGGCCGCCGGCGGCTGGGGGAGGGTCGTGGTCGCGTTCCAGCCGCACCGCGTCTCGCGCACGGCCGCGCAGTGGCACGAGTTCGTCGATAGCTTCGACGGCGCCGACGTCCTCGTCGTCACCCAGCTCGATCCCGCCGGTGAGCCACCCCAGCCGGGGGTCGACGGTCGCCTCATCTCCGATGCGGTGGCCGCGGCCCACCCCGATCTCGACGTCGCCTGGGTTCCCGAGCGCCACCAGCTGGTCGCCCACCTGGCGAGCATCCTCCGGCCCGGCGACCTGTGCCTCACCCTCGGTGCCGGCGACATCACCACCCTCGCCGACGCGCTCCTCCCCGCGCTCGAGGCCCGTCGGTGAACCCCGATCTCGACCAGGTTGCCCGCCGGCTGGGCGACCTGGCGCGCCGCGACGCCCCGATCGGCCCGCTGACGACGTATCGCGTGGGCGGGTCCGCAGCCATCCTCGTGCATGCCACCTCGACCGAGCACCTGGTGGCGGTGGCAGCGGCGCTGGCCGGCACCGATGTGCCGGTGCTCGTCGTCGGCAAGGGCTCGAACATGTTGGTGGCCGACGCCGGTTTCGTCGGACTGGCGGTGACGTTGGGCGAGCCCTTCGCCGAGATCGCGATCTCCGGCGCCGCCGTGACGGCAGGCGGAGCGGCCAGCCTGCCGGTGGTGGCGCGCCGCACGGCGGCCGCGGGACTCACGGGGTTTGAATGGGCGGTGGGGGTGCCGGGCTCGGTGGGGGGCGCGGTTCGGATGAACGCGGGTGGACACGGGTCCGACATGGCCGCGTCGCTCACGAGCATCCGCGTCGTCGACCTGTACGGCGGCGAGGATGGTGTCGTGCCCGCAGCTGATCTCGAACTGGCGTATCGCCACTCGAACCTCCGCCCCGCGCACATCGTCGTCGAGGCGCGGCTCCACCTGCGGGCGGGCGATCCTGCCGTGGCCGAGGCCCAGATCTCCGACATCGTCCGCTGGCGCCGCGCCCACCAGCCCGGTGGGCAGAACGCCGGCTCGGTGTTCACCAACCCCGAGGGCGACTCTGCCGGACGCCTCATCGACCTCGCCGGTTGCAAGGGCTTGCGACGGGGCACGGCAGCGGTCTCCGACAAGCACGCCAACTTCATCCAGGCCGACGACGGCGGCTCGGCCGACGACGTGCTCGACCTCATGGTCGAGGTACGTCGACGAGTGCACGCGACCACCGGCGTCGAGCTGTGGCCCGAGACCCACATCGTCGGTGCCACGCTCCCGCTCCTGGACCCGAGCCGATGAACGGCTCCGTCCTCGACCGCCCAAGGGTGTCTCCGCCGATCGACGACCGCTTGCGCGCGCGTCGCATCGAGGTACGGCGGGTCGAGGGGCGGCGCCGCCTCCGTCGGCTGGTCGTGGCGATCGGCATCACGGTCGTCGCGCTCGTGGCGTGGGGCGTCACGCGCAGCCCGCTGCTCGACGTCGACCACATCGAGGTGCACGGGGCGACGCAGACCGCCTCCGGCGCCATCGCCACCGCGAGCAGCATCGGTCGGGGCGATCCCCTCACCGACGTCGACCTGTCGAGCGCTCGCGGCGCGATCGCCGCCCTCCCGTGGGTGGCCAGCGTCGAGGTCACCCGGTCCTGGAGCGGCACGATCGACATCACGGTGGTCGAACGCATGCCTACACTGGTGCTGCGCGACGTGACCGGCGAGAGCTGGTTGGTCGATGCCGACGGTTGGGTCCTCGCGAGCGCGACGTCGCCCACCTCCCTCGTCACCGTCACCGGCGTCCCGATGTCGGCGGTCGGGCAGCGGCTCGAGCCCGTGCCCCACCACCTGCTGGCCCTCGCCGAGTCGGCCTCGGGCACGTTCCGCTCAGCGGTGTCGGTCATCGAGGTCGACGCGTCGGGCGAGGTCTGGGGGGTCCTGCGGCCCCGGCCCGGCGAGGTCGACGCCGACGGCGGACCCCGCACCGACGGCGGCCGCATCCGCTTCGGCGATGCCCGCTCGCCAGGCGAGGAGATGCTCGCGGCGACCACCGTGCTCGACCACGTCGACCTCACCGATCTCGAGGTGCTCGACGTCCGGGTGCCGTCGAACCCCGTCGTCACCCGGGTGCCATGGGCCGATGACGCCTCCGATGCGTCCACCGATCAGGATTCGGTGGGCTGATGCGGACCCTCGGCGTCCTTGACCGCATTCGGGCCACACCGATAGCGTCTGAATCCGTAGATGAGGTCGAGGGTTTCCTCGACCTCGAGTTCAACGTGAGGCCGGGCGACTCAAAGGCGCCCGGCCTTCGGCCGGTTCCGGCGAGCCAGCCTCGTACCATTCCCATTCCCCCGAGGTGGAGGTAATCCCCGCCATGGCTGGCATTCCCCAGAACTACTTGGCTGTCATCAAGGTCATCGGCATCGGTGGCGGCGGCGTCAACGCCGTCAACCGCATGATCGATGCAGGCCTCAAGGGCGTCGAGTTCGTCGCCGTCAACACCGACGCGCAGGCGTTGCTCATGAGCGACGCCGACGTGAAGCTCGACATCGGTCGAGAGCTGACGCGCGGCCTCGGAGCCGGTAGCGATCCCGAGATCGGTCGACAGGCCGCCGAGGACCACCGCCAGGAGATCGAAGAGGCGCTCGAAGGCGCCGACATGGTCTTCATCACCGCCGGCAAGGGCGGCGGCACCGGCACCGGTGCTGCTCCCGTCGTCGCCGAGATCGCCAAGGGCCTCGGTGCGCTCACCATCGGTGTGGTCACGCGCCCCTTCGCCTTCGAGGGACGCCGACGCTCGGTCCAGGCCGAGGCTGGCATCCAGCGCCTCCGCGAGAAGGTCGACACCCAGATCGTGATCCCCAACGATCGGCTGCTCACCATCGCCGACGACAAGACGTCGATGCTCAACGCGTTCAAGATGGCCGACGAGGTGCTGCTGCAGGGCGTGCAGGGCATCACCGACCTCATCACCACCCCGGGCCTCATCAACACCGACTTCGCCGACGTGAAGATGATCATGCACGACGCCGGCTCGGCCCTCATGGGCATCGGCTTCGGCTCGGGCGAGGGTCGTGCCGTGGCCGCCGCGCGCGCCGCCATCTCGTCGCCGTTGCTCGAGGCCTCGATCGAGGGCGCCCGGGGCATCTTGCTCAACATCTCCGGCGGCTCCGAGCTCGGCCTCCTCGAGGTGAACGAGGCCGCCGAGATCATCCACGGCGTGGCCCACCCCGACGCCAACATCATCTTCGGCGCGGTCATCGACGATGCCATGGGCGACGAGATCCGCGTCACCGTCATCGCCGCCGGCTTCGACCGCTGGGACGACAAGCGCCCCGAGGGCACCTCCGAGCGTCACACCTCGCTGCTCGACCGCGACCCGCTGCCCACCGGCACCCCCGACATCTTCGGATCGGGTGACGACGACGCCGACATCGACGCCGGCGACGACGACTTCGACGTCCCCTCGTTCCTTCGGTAGCGCACCTCGCTGTCATGTCTGCGCCGTCCTGGCCGCCCGAGCAACGAGTCGATCTCATGATCGACGCATCGGCGGTCGCCGGGCGCCTCGAGGTCGTGCGCCAGCGCATCCGCGCCGCGGGGGGCGACGACGAGCGCATCACCGTGATCGCGGTCACCAAGGGGTTCGGGGTCGATGCGGTCGACGCGGCGGCGGCGGTGGGGCTCCACGACGTCGGCGAGAACTATGCGCAGGAGATGCTCGCCAAGGCGGCCGACCCCGCCCCGGTCGACACGGCCGAGGCCTCCCGATGGCACTTCATCGGGCGACTGCAGCGCAACAAGGTGCGTCGCCTCGGGCCACGTGTGCACACGTGGCAGTCGGTCGATCGGTTGGAGCTGGGCGAGGCGATCGCCCGGCACGCACCCGGCGCCCGCGTCATGGTGCAGGTGGCCAGCATCGACGAGGAGGCCAAGGGGGGATGTCCGCTGGTGTCGGCACCCGACCTCGTCGGTCAGCTGGCCGACCTCGGGCTCGACGTGCGTGGCCTGATGACGGTGGGACCCACCGACCAGTCGATCGACCCCCGGCCCGGCTTCGAGGCCGTCGCGGCGCTCGCCCACCGGCTGTCGCTCCTCGAGGTCTCGATGGGGATGAGCGCCGACATCGAGGCGGCGGTGGGCGCCGGTTCCACCATGGTGCGCGTGGGTACAGCGCTCTTCGGCCCCCGTCGCGCCGCCCCGGCGTCGTCGGGGAAGTAGCATCATCGCACTTCGAGAGGAGCCGTATGTCCAGCATGTGGCGCAAGGCGATGGTCCACCTGGGCCTCGGTGACGACGACGAGTACGACGACTACCACGAGCCCATGGCCGGCCGTCCCCCGACGGGACCCCAACCGACCGCGGGGATGCCGATGCAGAGCGCCTCGCGGGCGCCAGCCACGCCCCGATCGGTCCAGCCCGTCGCCAACCGCACGGCGTCGGTGTCGGCACTGCCAACGAACACGGCGCCAGACGGAGGTTCCATGCGGTTCCCCACCCACGGTGGACCACCCGAGCAGCCCACCGTGCAACCGGTGGCCGCCCCCGATCAGCGGGCGGCGAGGCAAGCCGTCAGCGGCGTGCGCACCATCCAGCGTCCCAGCGCCAAGCCGCACGTGGTCGCGCCGCGCTCGTTCCAGGACGCCCAGGAGGTCGGCGACAACTTCAAGGCGAAGCAGCCGGTCATCATCAACCTCCAGGGGGTCGATCGCGATCTGTCGCGCCGACTCGTCGACTTCACGAGCGGTCTCTGCTACGGCGTCGGCGGCCAGATGGAGAAGATCGCCACCGACGTCTTCCTCCTCACGCCGGTCGACGTCGAGGTGTCGCCCGAGGAGCGCCAGCGGCTCCAAGAGCGCGGCCTCTACGACACCTGATCTGTGGACATCATCTGCAAGCTCCTCGGCGCGTACCTGCTGGTCCTGCTGGCCCGCATCGTCCTCAGCTGGTTCCCCATCTCGCGTGGTTCGGCCATCGAGACGGTGGCGGCGTTCCTCCACGCGCTCACCGAGCCGGTCCTCGGCCCGCTCCGACGGGCGATCCCACCGGTTCGGATGGGCGCGATGGCCCTCGACCTGTCTCCGCTCATCGTGTTCTTCGGCATCACCATCCTGCGCGGTCTGCTCTGCTGACCGTGAGGATCTGAGCAGCGGCTCGCCCAACCAGGGCCCAACCAGCTGGGGCGCGGCGCGAGCGCGCCGCAGCGCTTCGCTACGCTCCGAGCATGGATCTCACTCCCGACCTGCTGCGCAACGTCGAGTTCAACGAGGCGAGGAAGGGCGGCTACGACCACGACGACGTCGACGAGTTCCTCGACCGCGCCGCCACCGAGCTCACCACCCAGCACGCTCGTCTGCGCGACCTCGATACCCGCATCGACCAGGCCGAGCGTCGGGCCGCCGAGGCCGAGGCGCAGGCCCGCCAGAGCAACGACTCCGACGAGACGCTCCGGCGCACGCTCGTGCTCGCCCAGCGCACCGCCGACGCCGCCATCAAGGAGGCCCAGGACGATGCCGCCCGCATCACCGCCGAGGCCCGCCAGGGGGCCGCCGCCATGGTGGCGGCGGCCGAGGAGTCGGTGCGGCGCGATGTCGGCGCCACCCGCGATCGCCTCCAGGCCGAGATCGGCGACCTCGAGACCCACCGCGACCAGCTGGGCACGCGCATCGCCGAGCTCACCACGCACGTCGACGTCGAGCGTGCCCGCATCCGCGACGAGCTCGAACGGCTGCGGGCGTCGCTCGACTCCGACGCCATGGCCGTCGCTCCGGCACCCGGGGTCGACCCCTCGACGTGGGCCGACGCCACCGAGCCCGACACCGCGCAGCCCGACGACGACGGCTCCGCTGCTGCGTCGGGCGGGTCCGAGGCGACTGCCGACCGGTCAGCGACCGACGATCAGGCCGCCGAGGAGCTCTCGGAGCTCCCACCGCCTCCGGTGGACTGGGCGCCATCGGCCGAGGCGTCATCGGTGAGCAGCAGCCGCGAGTGGGGCGACCAGCCCGTGTCGGCGGCCGAGGACGAGCCCCGTCCCCAACCGCTGTTCGATGCCCCGGAACCCGACTCGTTCGGTCACGTCGATCGCCTCGACCTGTCCGATGGCGGCCCGCCCACGCAGGCCACCCCCGTGGTCGACACCACGAGTCCGGTCGGGGCGTCGCACCTCGACGAGCTGCGCCGAGCGGTGAGCGACGGCCCCGAGGACACCGCCTCCAACGACGATGCGGCGATGGCGGCGTTCTTCGACCAGGACGACGAGGAGGACCGGCGCCGTTTCGGCCGCCGCCGCTGAACCCGATCAGGAGCGCTGCAACTCGATGGTGACGGCGTCGCCATCGATCTCGCCGGTGGCGACGTAGCCGTCGGCCGACTTGGCACCGTCGATGATCGAGGTGGCCAGCACCTGGGCGGCGATCCAGTCGCGGTGGGCATCGACGGCGGCGGCCACCTGGCTGGCGCCCTCGATCCGCAGCGCGATGCGGTCGGTGACCACCAGCCCGGCGTCCTTTCGGGCCTGCTGGACGATGCGGACGAGGTCGCGTGCTCGGCCCTCGGCGGCGAGCTCGGGGGTGACCTCGCTGTCGAGGACGGCCACGGCGTCGTTGGTGCGCAGAGCCTGGGCGACCTCGCCGTCCTTCGCCCTGAGCGTGAGGTCGAACTCGCCGGGCTCGAGCACGTGGCCTGCCGCCTCGACGCGGTCGCCGTCGATGGTCCACTCGCCGCTGCGGGCGGCGGCCATCACCTTCTGGACGTCGCCACCGAGCTTCGGTCCGAGCACCCGGCCGTTGGGCTTCAGGATGAACTCGGCGTGGGCGGCCAGGTCGGAGCTGAGCTCGACCGCCTTCACGTTGACCTCGTCGCGCACCAGGTCGGCGTAGGGCCGCAGTCGCTCGGCATCGGCACCGGCCACGGTGAGGCGGGCCAGGGGGAGGCGGGTGCGCAGGCCGTGCTCTTCGCGGAGGAACAGGGCGGCGGTGCAGACGTCGCGGACGCGGTCCATGTCGCGCACCAGGTCGGGATCGGCAGGCAGCTCGTCGGCCGACGGCCAGTCGGCGAGGTGCACGCTGACCATCCCATCGCCGCCGTCGGTGGTGCCCATGAGGTTGCGGTAGATCTCCTCGCTGATCATCGGCAGGAGTGGCGCGGCCACTCGCATCAGCGTGGTGAGGACCGTGTAGAGCGTGTCGTGGGCGTCGGCCGAGTTGCTGCCCCCCTCGCCGCCCCAGAAGCGCTCGCGCGAACGGCGGATGTACCAGTTGTTGAGGGCGTCGATGAAGCCGCTGATGGCGTGGCAGCCGCCGGCGATGTCGAGAGCGTCGAGCCGTTCGGTGACCTCGACCACGAGCGCATGGGTCTTGGCGAGGATGTAGCGGTCGAGCACGTGGGTCGAATCGGCGCGCGCCTGGGCGCGACGGCCGTCGGCGTTGGCGTAGAGCGTGAAGAACGAGTAGGCGTTCCAGATCGGCATCAGGACCTGGCGCACCACCTCGGTGATGTCGGACGCGTCCTCGGACATGCGGAGGTCGCCGCCGCGCAGGATCGGCGACGACATGAGGTACCACCGGAGGGCGTCGGCGCCCTGACCGGCGAAGACGTCCTCGGGATCGGGGTAGTTGCGGAGCCGTTTCGACTGCTTGCGGCCCGTGCTGTCGAGGACGATGCCGTGGCAGATCACGTTCTGGAACGCCGGCGTGTCGAACAGGGCGGTGGCGAGCACGTGCAACGTGTAGAACCAGCCTCGCGTCTGGGGCATGTACTCGACGATGAAGTCGCCGGGGTGGTGGTCGTCGAACCACTCGCGGTTCTCGAACGGGTAGTGCACCTGGGCGAACGGCATCGAGCCCGACTCGAACCAGCAGTCGAGCACCTCGGGCACGCGCCGCATCATCGACTTCCCAGTGGGGTCGTCGGGGTTGGGTCGGACCAGGTCGTCGATGTAGGGGCGGTGCAGGTCGTCGGGCCGTACCCCGAAGTCGCGCTCGAGCTCGTCGAGCGAGCCGTAGACGTCGACGCGTGGGTAGTCGGGATCGTCGCTCCTCCACACCGGGATGGGTGAGCCCCAGAACCGGTTGCGCGAGATCGACCAGTCGCGTGCTCCGGCGATCCACTTGCCGAACTGGCCGTCGCGGACGTGGTCGGGGATCCAGTTGATGTCCTGGTTGAGCTCGACCATGCGGTCGCGGAAGTCGGTGACCCGCACGTACCAGGAGCTGATGGCCCGGTAGATGATGGGCGTATCGGTGCGCCAGCAGTGCGGGTAGTTGTGCTCGTAGGTCTCGTGCTTGATGACCCGGCCGAGCTCCTTCAGGTGGCGGATGACCTCGGGGTTGGCGTCGAAGACGTTCTGCCCGGCCCACTCGGGCACGTCGTCGGTGAAGCGCCCGGCGTCGTCGACGGGGACGACGAGGGCGATGCCCGCTTCCTCGGCGACGCGCTGGTCGTCCTCACCGAAGCCGGGGGCGATGTGCACCACGCCGGTGCCGTCGGAGGTGTCGACGAAGTCGGCGCCGAGGACCTGGAAGGCGTTGGGCGTGTCGGCGAAGTATCCGAGCAGGGGCGCGTAGGTGCGCCCGACGAGGTCGGAGCCCTTGAGACGGCCGACCTCGGTGGTGCCCTCGAGCTGGGCGGCGTACTTCTCGACCGATGCCGCGCCGAGCACGAAGTGGTCGCCGTCCTCCTCGAGGACGACGTAGTCGATGTCGGGCCCGACGGCGAGGGCGAGGTTCGAGGGCAGGGTCCATGGTGTCGTGGTCCAGGCCAGGATGTTCATGGGGCCGGGATCGCCCGGCTGCGGGTCGAGGGTGAACGACACCGTGAGCGCGGGGTCCTGACGGGGTCGGGTGGCGTCATCGAGGCGGATCTCGAAGTTCGACAGCGGGGTCTCGGCCCCCCAGGAATAGGGCATGACCCGATAGGCCTCGTAGATGAGGCCCTTGTCCCAGAGCTGCTTGAACGCCCACATGACCGACTCCATGTAGGAGCGGTCCATCGTCTTGTAATCGTTGGTGAAGTCGACCCAGCGGGCCTGGCGGGTGACGTAGTGCTCCCACTCCGAGGTGTAGCGCATCACCGAGGTGCGGCACGTGTCGTTGAAGCGTTCGATGCCGAAGTCCATGATGGCGACGCGGCCCTGGACCTGGAGCTCCTTCTCGACCTCCATCTCCACCGGCAGCCCATGGCAATCCCAGCCGAACCGCCGCTCGACCCGTCGACCCTTCATGGTCTGGTAGCGCGGCACGACATCCTTCACGAAGCCGGTGAGGAGGTGCCCGTAGTGGGGGAGCCCGTTGGCGAACGGGGGCCCGTCGTAGAAGACGTACTCGTTGGCGCCGTCGGGGCCGGCATCGCGGTTCTCGACCGAACGCTCGAAGGTACCGTCGGCCGCCCACAGATCGAGGATCCGCCGCTCGATCTCCGGGAACGAAGGGCGCGGATCGACGGGGGGATACGGCTGATCGGTCATGTGAAGGAGGCCTCGGATGGGGTCGGACGGCCCCGTCAGCATATCGGCGAGCTTCGGTCCGACCGGCGTGAATGGACTCGGTCGAAGGGGACGATAGGCTCCCCCGACCATCGACCGACCCCGACGCCCCTCGGCGCGGGTGCGGACGAGGACGGAGGCCGGCCCCGGCCCCGTTGGACCCGAGAGGAAGCTCGATGGCGAAGGCCACCACGTCAGCGGAGAACGACACCGGGACGAAGAAGGCAGCGGCTCCGGCGCCGGCGGCGGCGAAGAAGTCGCCGGCGAAGAAGGCGCCCGCCAAGAATGCCGCGGCACCCACTCCCACCAAGAAGGCTCCGGCTCCGGCTCCGGCCAGGAAGGCGGCCGCTCCAGCCAGGAAGGCGCCAGTGCTGAAGAAGTCGCCGTTCGGTGATGCGTTCGTCAACCAGCAGCGCGAGCTGCTCCTCTCCGAGAAGGCCCGCTACCTCAAGACGGCCACCTCGCTGCGAGCCGAGGCCGACTCGCTGATGCTCGACGCCGATCCGGGCGACGTGCAGTTCGACGAGGAGTCGGGCGAGGGCACCAACCTGGCCGTCGAGCGCGACCGTGACCTCGCCCTGAGCTCGCAGGCGCTCGCCGCGGTCGACGAGATCGATGCCGCGCTCGAGCGCGTCGAAGCCGGCACCTACGGCATCTGCGTCCAGTCTGGCCAGCCCATCCCGAAGGAACGCCTCGAGGCCATCCCGTGGGCGGCCGAGCGCGTCGAGTACAAGGTGGGGGGCTTCGGCCAGCGGTGAACCCGCCGCACCCCAGCCGCCGGCGATGGCTGGCTGCGCTGGGGATCGGAGCGCTGGTCGCTCTCATCGACCAGGGCACCAAGGCCTGGGCACTCACCGCGATCTCCGAGCACGAGGTCATCGACCTCGTCGGCAGCCTGCGCCTCAACCTCGCCTTCAACACCGGGGCCTCGTTCAGCATGGGCTCGGGGCTGGGCCCCGTCATCGCCCTCGTCGTGTGCGCCGTCGTGGTGGCGCTCCTGCGGTTCATCCGCAGCGTGCCGGGCCGGCTCAACCTCGTCGCCGCTGGCATGGTCGTCGGCGGCGCCATCGGCAACCTCGTCGACCGGATCTTCCGCGACAGCCGGGGCGGCGGCGACGGTTTCCTCAGCGGCGCCGTGGTCGACTTCCTCGATCTCCAGTGGTGGCCGATCTTCAACATCGCCGACGTGGGCGTCGTGGTCGGGGCTGTCCTGCTCGTGTTCGGCACCTGGCGCCTCGGCGATGGGGTGTCGTCCGACACCTCCGACCTCCAACCTGAATCGACCCCATGACCCACATCGACGAGACGATCCCCGACGGACTCGACGGCGAGCGCGTCGACCGGGTCGTCGCCATGATCACCTCGTGCAGTCGCGCCGAGGCGGCGTCGCTCGTCGCGTCGGGCGCGGTCACGGTCGATGGCCGGGTCGTCACCACCCGGTCGGTGAAGCTCACGGCCGGCCAGGTCGTCCACATCGACCTGCCCGAGGGTCCCACCGGGCCACCGGTCGCTGGCGACGCCACCATCGCGCTGGCGATCGTGCACGTCGATGACGACGTGATCGTCATCGACAAGCCGGCCGGCCTCGTCGTGCACCCCGGTTCTGGCAACGCCGACGGCACCCTCGTCAACGGACTCGTCGCCGCGTTCCCCGAGATCGCCGAGGTCGGTGAGCCCGAGCGACCCGGCATCGTGCACCGCATCGACAAGGGCACCAGCGGGCTCCTCGTGGTCGCTCGCAGCAAGCGAGCCCACGACTCGCTCACCGCGCAGATGGCCGCGCACTCCGTGGAACGCGAGTACGCCGCCCTCGTGTGGGGGCAGCCCGAGTCGACCCATGGGGTCATCGACGCCGCCATCGGACGTTCGGGCCGCGACCCCACCCGCATGGCCGTCTCCAACCGGGGCCGCCCTGCGCGCACCCACTACGAAGTGGTCTCCACGTTCGATTCTCCGGCTCCCGTGGCGGTCGTGCGGTGCCGGCTCGAGACGGGTCGCACCCACCAGATCCGCGTGCACATGGCGGCCATCGGCCATCCCGTCGTGGGCGACGACCGCTACGGCGGTGGACGTTCGTCGATTCCCATGACCCGTCCGTGGCTCCACGCGGCGCGGCTCGGGTTCGACCACCCGGCCACCGAGGAGCGGGTGAGCTTCGATTCGCCGTTGCCCCCCGATCTCACGGACGTGCTCGCCACCCTCAGCTGAGCAGGCTCACGCTCGACGCGCGACAGTGCGACGATCTGTGCCGGCCGTGACGACGACCGCCTGGCCGATCTGAACGATGCTTTCCTCGATCGCGAGGTCCGTGCGATCGTCACCACGCGAGGCGGCGCCGGCGCCTACCGCATCGCCGATCTGCTCGATTTCGGCGCCGCTGCTGCTGACCCGAAGCTGCTCGTCGGCTTCAGCGACATCACGCACCTCACCTCGCCCTGTGGCGGCACTCGCTGCTGCCGTCGATCCACGGAGCACTCGCAGGAGCGACCGCCCAGGCGACCGCGCGGCAACTCCTCATGACCACCGAACCCCTCACCGTCCGCCGCGTTCCCAACGCTGTGTCGGCGCAGGTAGGAGTTGGCGGACGCGCCACGGGCCGCCTCCTCGGAGGCAACCTCACCTCTCTCGCGACGTCGGTAGGCGTTCGACTGCCGAACCTCGATGGGGCGATCCTGTTCATGGAAGACCTCAAGCACAAGGGCCTGGGCTTCGTCGACCGCCTCCTCACCCAGCTGGTCCGGTCCGGTGCCATGGACGGTGTGCGCGGCATCGCGTTGGGATCGTTCGAGGGGTTTCACGACGTGATGGATCGGGGCTGGACCATCGTCGATGTCCTCGAGCACCAACTCGGAGGTCTTGGGGTTCCCGTGCTCGGCGGACTTCCCTGTGGGCACGATGTCACCGGTTCTGACGGCAGGCCCGACCAGGTCGCCATCCCGCTCGGCACCCATGCCGAGCTCGATGCCGATGCCGGAACCCTCACCTTGGCGGCTCCCTGTCGGGCCTGACGTTCGCGTCGGCGCTTGACGCGCTTCCTTAACTGTCACACCCCCTGGGCATGATGGGGGTAGGTGATTGGGTTGCTTCCCCGGGTCCGGTCCCCTCCGTCGCCGGCGTGGGCTGGCCAGATGGTGATCGAGTGGAGAGGTGGCACGGATGGCCGTGCTTGGGGTGGACGTCGGGGATGGTTCGGGTGCCGTGGGGTCAGCTGCCGCGGTCGCACTGGTGAGCCTGGATGAGGCGGCGACGCTGCTCCAGGGCCTCGACCTCGACGCGCTCGAGCCGCGGGCTCAGTTGGAGGTGGTCCGCCAGCTCGAGGTGGTGCGCCGGCGGATCGACCACGGCACCGACCGGGTGGCAGGCCAGCTCGACGGCAACGGCGCACCGGCGGTCGACGGCCACCGAGGAGCCCGTCCGGCGCTCACCCACCTGGGGCGGCTACCCAGCGCCGAGGCCTACGCCCGGGTGACCACGGCTCGGGGCCTGCGGCGGTTGCCGGCGGTCGAGGCCGCCTACGGCCGCGGCGAGATACCTACGGCCCATGTCCGGGCCATCGCTCGGGCGGTCGCCAACCCTCGGGTGCAGCAACATCTCGACGCGGCCGATCCGGTCTTCGCCGAGCAGGCATCGGTGGAGGGATACCAGGACTTCACCCAGTGGCTGCGCCAGTGGGAGCAGCTGGCCGATGCCGATGGAACCGAGCGCAACGCCGCGACCACCCACGCGCGGCGTCACGCCGAGTTGGTCGAGAACCCCGACAGTGGGTTCTCCCTCGCCGGTGGGTTCGGGGCGCTCGAAGGTGCGACGCTGCGCGAGGTCTTCGATCGGTTCATCGACGCCGAAGGCGAGGCCGATTGGGCCGAGGCACGAGGCCGGCTGGGTACGGCGGCGACCGACACTGACCTGGTGCGGACACCCCGGCAGCGTCGGGCCGACGCGCTGGTGGCGATCTTCCGCAGGGCTGCCGCCAGCAACACCACCAGTCTGGCCGTTCCCCTTGTCAACATCGTGATCGACCTGGCCACCTTCGAGCGCGAGCTCGCCCGAGCCGCCGGGGCAGACGCTCCGCCGGCCAGCGGGGCCGACACTGGTCACCGCCGCTGCCAGACCCTCGATGGAACGTCGCTGCACCCCTCTGAGGCGGTCGCCGCGGCGTTCGTCGGTCACGTCCGCCGTGTGGTGGTCGACGGCGATGGCACCGTCATCGACCTCGGCCACCGTCGTCGCCTCTTCACCGGGTCGTCACGAGACGCTGCCATGCTCCAGGGGGCACTGAGCGCCCACGGGGGCCTGCGATGCGGGTGGCACGGCTGCCACCGCCGACGGGGCCTCCACGTCGACCACGTCGATCCCGCAGCCCGTGGCGGACCGACCGACGTACGCAACTCGCTCCCGCTCTGCGGGTTCCACAACCGGTTGAAGGAACACGGCCGGCGCCCCGTGCGCGCCCCCAACGGCCGCTGGAAACTGCTCCGGCCCGACGGGACACCGACGACCCCACCGGCCTGATCAGCTCGGAGTGTCGGGCCAGGCCTGCTCGCCGCGTGACATCGAGGCGACA
>JAENWR010000145.1 GCA_016649895.1 Acidimicrobiia bacterium
CGAAGTACGGCGACAGGTAGCCCTTGTCGAACTGCATGCCCTCGACGAACTCGAGGTCCATGCCGAAGGTCTGGGACTCCTCGACCGTGACCACGCCGTCCTTGCCGACCTTGTCGATGGCCTTGGACAGCACGTCACCGATCTCGAGGTCGTTGTTGGCCGAGATGGCGGCGACCTGGGCGACCTGGGCGGAGTCGTCGATCTCCTTCGCCTGCGCGGCGATGGCCTCGACGGCGGCCACAACGGCCTTCTCGATGCCACGCTTGAGGCCCATGGGGTTGGCGCCGGCGGCCACGTTGCGGAGGCCCTCGCGGACCAGCGCCTGGGCGAGCACGGTGGCGGTGGTGGTGCCGTCACCAGCGATGTCGTTGGTCTTGGTGGCCACCTCCTTCACGAGCTGGGCACCCATGTTCTCGAACGGGTCGTCGAGCTCGATCTCGCGAGCGACCGAGACCCCGTCCTTGGTGATGGTGGGGGCACCGAACTTCTTGTCGAGCACCACGTTGCGGCCCTTGGGGCCGAGCGTGACCTTGACGGCGTCAGCAAGCTTGTTGACGCCTGCTTCGAGGGCGCGTCGCGCCTCTTCGTCGAACTTCAAAACTTTCGCCATGTCTCTCCCTACTTGATGATGGCCAGCACGTCGCGGGCGTTGAGGACGAGGACGTCCTCGCCGTCGACCGTGATCTCGGTACCGCCGTACTTGCTGTACATGACGGTGTCACCCACGGAGATGTCCATGGGGACGCGTTCGTTGTCGTCTCCGAAGCGGCCGGGGCCGACGGCCAGGACTTCGCCCTGCTGGGGCTTCTCCTTGGCGGTGTCGGGGATCACGAGTCCACTTGCGGTCATTTCCTCGGCTTCACCGGGCTTGACGACGATCCGGTCTTCGAGGGGCTGCACGTTCATTCACGCCTCCATTGGGCACTTAGCAGTCTCACCTTGCGAGTGCCAAAGCTAGACCGCGCGACGACCGATTGGCAACCTCGACCCGCGAGTGCCAACACCGACCGACCCGTGGGCGCCGATTCGACGTCGATTCGGCGCCCACCGGCCAGCAGTCAGCCGGAAGCCAGACGCCGACGGTCAGGCGACGGGCAGGCGCAGGTTCGGCTCGGCGCCGAGGTCGAGCGGCGAGGGCCCGTCGGCGCGCAGGCGGTACCAGCCCGCCGCCGCCACCATGGCGGCGTTGTCGGTGCACATGGCCCGACTGGGCAGGAAGGCCTGGAGACCATCGTCGACGCACGCCGACAACAGCCGCTCGCGCAGCTGCGAGTTGGCCGCCACCCCCCCGCCGATGCAGAGCGCCTTGGCCCCCACCTCGGCGGCAGCCCGGCGGGCCTTGGTGACGAGCACGTCGACCACCGCCTCCTGGAACGACGCGGCCACGTCGGCGGTCGCCACCTCGGGGTTCTTGCGGACGTGGTTGACCACCGACGTCTTCACGCCGCTGAACGAGAAGTCGTAGCCCGACGACATCATCGCCCGGGGAAAGGCGATGGCCGTCGGATCACCCTCCATCGCCAGCAGGTCGATGGCCGGACCGCCGGGGTAGCCGAGCCCGAGGAACCGGGCCACCTTGTCGAAGGCCTCACCCGCGGCATCGTCGAGGGTCTGTCCGAGCAGGCGGTAACGACCTTCTGCCTCCCAGTGGATCAGCATGGTGTGGCCGCCCGACACCATGAGCACCACCGCGGGCAACTGCAGGTCGGGCTCCTCGAGGAACGCCGCGTGCAGGTGGGCCTCGAGGTGGTTGACCGCGACGAACGGCACGTCCCACACCATGGCCAGTGCCTTCGCCGTGCTCACCCCCACGAGCAACGCACCCACGAGGCCAGGGCCCACCGTGCAGGCCACGGCGTCGAGATCGGTGGCCTCGACGCCAGCCGACAACATCGCTTCGGCCACCACCGGCGTGAGCAGCTCGACGTGGGCCCGGCTGGCGATCTCGGGCACCACCCCGCCGAAGCGGGCATGCAGGTCGACCTGGCTCGACACGACCGACGACAGCACCCTGCGGCCGCCGACGACGACCGCGGCGGCGGTCTCGTCGCACGACGTCTCGATGCCGAGGATCACCAGCTCGTCGTCGGCCCGATCGGCCGCCTCGCGCGTCATGATCGCCGCCCCGCGAACCGACCGGCGTGCAGCTCGTCGATGACCCGGAGACCGGTGAGCCCGGCCTCGATGCGGTCGAGCCGCTGGCGGTACTCGTCGGTGTCGACGTGGTTGGCCCACATGATGACCGCGTCCTCTCGGTTCTCTGAGTAGTAGCCCTTGCGGACGCCGGCCTCGACGAAGCCGAACTGCCGGTAGAGAGCCTGGGCGGCGCCGTTCGACGCCCGCACCTCGAGGGTGAGGTCGCGTGCGCCCCGGTCGATCGCCTCGCGGAAGAGCACCAGGAGCAGCCGAGCGGCGATGCCGCGACGCTGCCAGGTGGGGTCGACCGCCACCGTGGTGACGTGGCCGTCGTCGGCTGCGAACATCAGGCCGGCGTGGCCCACCACCTCGCCCCCGACCCGGGCGATGAGGTAGATCCGGCGCTCCTCCGGCAGGGCGAGCTCGCCCAGGTAGAGCCCCAGGGTCCAGGGACGTGGGTACACCTGCGACTCGATGCGCAGCACCGAGCGGAGGTGGCGTCGCCGCATCGGAGCGATGCGCACCGAGAGCGCGCTGGGTGTCGGCGCGCTCATCCGCCGTCCCTCGTGGTCCAGTTGATCTCGGCATCGGGTGCGCGCAGGTAGATCGGCTGGAGCTCCCAGGGGTTCACCCAGTCCTCGCGCAGGGCACGAGCGTGCGCCAGCTGCACCAGCGCCGTGGCCGTGGGATATGCCAGGCCCCGCTCGCAGGTCTCGACCTTGCTGAGGCCGGCGAAGGCGTCGGCGTAGCGCAAAGCCCCGTCGCCAACGAGCAGGCACTCCTCGCCGCGGGCGATGATCTCCGACGCCAGGTCGTCGGGAGAGCCCACGGTGGCGTCGGCGAGGCGCTGCACCCCGCCGGGCACCTGTCGGTAGAAGGCGTAGTAGACCTCGCCGCGGCGGGCGTCGAGCACGGCCACGATGAGCCGGTTCGTGAACCGCACGGGGAACGCCACGAGGTCGAGGCTGTTCACACCGATCATCGGCACGCGCAGCGCGTGGGCGATGGCCTTCGCCGAGGCGATGCCGACGCGCAGCCCGGTGAAGAGACCCGGACCGAGATCGACCGCCACCACGCTGATCTCGGACAGGTCGATGCGTGCCTGGCGACGGATGAAGTCGATGGCGGGGGTGAGCGTCTCGGCGTGGCGCTTGCCCCGCGACGAGTGGGCCGACGCCAGCACCCCCTCGTGTCCGCCGATGGCGCACCCCACCTGGGTGGTGGCGGTGTCGATGGCGAGGATGAGCATCAGTGACCGCCCGCCGTCGGCGACTCGGCGACCATCCACGGCGACAGGGCGGCGGTGAGGGCCCGCTGCCGCGCTGCCCAGCGGGGGCCGACCATGCGGATGGTGACATCGCGATCGTCGTCGTCGCCGCCGAGCACCAGACGGACCTCGAGCAAGTCGGCCGGGAGCGACGACAAGATGGCGTCGCCCCACTCGATGAGGGTGACCGCGTCGGGGTCGTCGAGCAGCTCGGCCAGGCCCACGTCGAGCACCTCGGCGGTGGCATCGAAGCGGTACACGTCGAGGTGGTGGAGGCGGAGCCGGCCGTCGTCGTACTGGTGGGCCAAGGTGTAGGTGGGGCTGGTGATGGGCCCCTCGACCCCGAGAGCGCGGCCGAAGCCCTGCGTGAACGCGGTCTTGCCGGCGCCGAGGTCGCCCGCCAGCACGATCAGGTCGCCACCGCGCACCAGCTCGGCCACGGCAGCAGCGAGGTCGCGGGTGGCATCCACCGAAGTCGTGTGCAGGAGGATCACGGGGCGATCACCCGAGACGGGCGTGTGAGGAGTGCCGACACGCCCCCGATGCTACCTGCCGGCCTGGCGTGCTCGATGAGGCAACAGTGGGCCATCAGCCGAGGGAGCGGACAGCGGCCGCGACGACCGTGGCGGCCAGCTCGCGCACAGCGGCGACGCCGGCATGCACCGTTCCGGTGGCTGCGGCGACGAAACCGTCGCCGTCGGAGGCGGTGTGCACCGGGGCGAGCGACCGTGCGAGGCCATCGTGCGCACTCTGGGCGACCAGGTGGCACTCGGACTTCGTCAGCGTGGCGTTGGTGACGATCGTGCCGATCGTCGTGTTCCCGAACGGCGCGGGACTGGTGCCATCGAGCCAACCCGCGGACACCAGGTCGGCCACCTCGACCCCGGGGGCCGAGCCGTCGAGCGGATCGCCGAGGGCGTTCACCGCGACCAAGCAGGCGACGACGAGGTCGTCGTGGCGGCGGAGCGCTCCGACGAGCCCCCCCGGGCGGGCCGCACCCCAGCCGCGCCACTTGCCGATGGTGGCCCCGGTGCCAGCTCCGACGAGACCGAGCGGCACCTCCCCCGCGTTCGCATCGACGCAGGCCTGATAGCCGGCGTCGGCATCGGGCCGCACCGTGGGATCACCCACTGCGAGGTCGAACAGCGACATCCCGACGACGATCGGGACGCGAGACACCACGACCGGGACGCCGCGGCCCTGCTCCTCCAGCCACCGCACCGCTCCGTCGCCGGCGGCGAGCCCGAAGGCCGAGCCGCCGCTGAGCACCACCGCGTCGACGTTCGCCACCGTCCGGAGCGGATCGAGCAGGGCGAACTCGCGCGTGGCGGGCGCCCCGCCCCGCACCTCGCCGGACGCCACCGTGCCCGGCGGGAGGACCACCACGGTGCAGCCGGTGCGCGCTGCGGTGTCGGTCCAGTGCCCCACCAGCACCCCAGCGATCGCGGTGATCATGCTGGCGAAGGTACTCGGCCCGGCGGGCAGGCTTCAGGTGGCGCCGAAGTTCCCCTCCTCGTCGGGATCCGGCATCTCTCCTGTGCGCTGGGCGTCGACGCCCTCCTGGAAGTCGCCGTCGTGCTCCTCGACGAGACCCTCCAACTTCGTCTGCCGATCGCGCGTCTCGGCGTAGCTGGTGTCGTTCTCGTCGGGTTCGTCGGTGAGGTCGCTCATCTCCGTCTGGTACCCGTATGGCGAACGTCGATGCGCGGCGCGCTCAGGATGACCGGTGCCACCGCCGCTCGACCCGCGGGCCGATGCCGCACACGATCTCGTAGCTGATCGTGTCGCGCCTGAAGGCGACGCTGCCGGTGTCCTACACACCCGGCCACTTGGCCGAACCGGTCTCTCCCCCGCTCGACTCCTCACGAGGGTTCGACATACAGTACGACATACGCGCGACGTTGCGCTACACGTTCGGGCGACGAGGAGACCATGACGACACTCACCTCACTGCTGGATCACCTCTACGCCGGCGACGTCGTCGACACCGCCGACTTGGCGCGGGTGAGCGACACCAATCCTCGGAGCGTGGCACGGTGGAAGGCTGAGGCCGCAGCACCGCGCCGGGATGCGGAAGAGCGCCTGCTCGAGCTCCGCGCTGTGGTCGACCTCGCCCGCCGGGTCATGAGAGACGACGCAGCCCGGTTCTGGATGCGCTCGCCGAACCCTGACCTCGGCTACA
>JAENWR010000166.1 GCA_016649895.1 Acidimicrobiia bacterium
CCCCGTCGTCGCCGGCATCGCATCGCTCCAGGAGCTGCACCGCGACGCGGTGTGGGATGAACCCAGCGCTCTGGTCGAGCGGGTCATCCGTGAGCGTCATCTCATGGAGATCGCCACCGGATCGACCCGGCCGCGCGACGTCTGGCGGCGTCTGCGGTTCGTGGCCGACCAGGCCAGGGCCTATGCCGACGCCGAGGGCGGCATGCTCCGCGACTTCCTCGAATGGACCGACCTGCAAGCCGACGAGTCGGCCCGGGTCAGCGAGACGATCCTGCCCGAGACCGACGACGACGCCGTCCGGGTGATGACCATCCACGCCTCGAAGGGCCTCGAGTTCCCCATCGTGGCAGTGGCCGGTCTCGACCGGAGGCCGGTCGAGCCGCGCTACGTGCCCACCATCTTGTGGCACCCCGACGGCCGGCCCGAAGCCCACCTCAAGAAGCCGCTGTCCACCGCGGGCTACGAGGCCCTGAAGGCATCCGACACCGAGCACGAGGGATACGAAGCGTGGCGGCTCATGTACGTGGGCACCACCCGCGCCCGCGACCACCTCATCGTGTGCGTCCACCACCACGAGAAGGCCACCCCGGCCAACAACGTGGCCGCCCGCTTCCACCAGCTGTGCGCCGACAACCCCGATCTCTGGCGCCAGCTCGACATCACTGCGGTCCCGGGTCCCCCCGCCACGGTTGCCGAACCCACCTCTCGTTCTGGCTCCCGATCGTCTCCAGATCCGGAGACGATCAGGAGCCAGAACCAATGGGAGCAGCAGGAGCTCGGGCTCGCCGCGGTCGGCGAGCGCCGACCCTCACGAGATGAGTGGATCGCCCGTCGGACCGAGCTGCTGGCCGAGACGGCCCGGCCTGCGGTCGTGGCGGCAACGGCCGTGGCACGGCTCGCTCCCGACGAGCCCGCCGAAGAGTCGCACGAGCCGTGGCGGCGCGGCCGGGCCGGCACCAGCATCGGCCGGGCGGTGCACGCCACGATGCAGACCGTCGACCTCGCCACCGGCCAGGGGCTGGCCGCCATCGCCGCGGCGCAGGCCGCGGCCGAGGGCATCCCCGACCGGGCGGCCGAGGTCGAGCGTTCGGCGCGTGCCGCCCTTGGTGCGCCATCGGTCCAGGCGGCAGCACGCCAGCAGCACTGGCGAGAGCTCTACGTGGGAGCGCCGCTCGGCGGGGTGGTGTGCGAGGGCTACCTCGACCTGCTCGTCGACGGTCCCGACGGCCTCGAGATCATCGACTACAAGACCGACCGCGCCCCCGACCCCACTGCCCTCATCGAGCGCTATCGACTGCAGACCGCCACCTACGCCCTGCTCGTCGAAGCCACGCTCGGCCGGCCCGTGACGCGGTGCCTCCTCGTCGTGTTGGGTCCAGCCGGCGCCGACGAGGTCGAGATCACCGAGCTCGCCGCCGCCAAGGACGAGGTGGTCCGCCTCCTCGCCGAACAAGGCCGCCCCCTCACCGCGGTCACGCTGGAACGACAAGAGTTCCTCCGGGGCATGAGCGAGGACTACCGCCGGCTCCAGGACGACCCCGAACGCTGGGCGGCCTACCTCGCCGAGCGCGAGGACTGGGACGCCATCGGTTGATCTGGCGGGGCGAGGTCCACGACATCGACCTGGGTCAACCGATGGGGCGCAAACCAGCGTTTCGACGTCCGGCAGTCGTGGTGTCCACCGACGTGGTCAACAACGGACCAGGCGAGCTCTGAGGCAGCATCACCCCAGGGGCGGAGCGGCGTCGCCGAAGTCGGGCAGCAGGAGTGCACCGTCATCCGCCAGCGGGAAGCCCGGGTTGTGGGCGATCTCCCACAGGTGCCCGTCCGGATCGGCGAAGCACCCGGCGTAGCCGCCGTAGAACGTCGCGGCGGCGGGCTTGGTCACGGCCCCGCCGGCCGCGACCGCCGAGCCGATCAGCTCGTCGACCTCTTCGGTCGAGCGCACGTTGTGGGCCAGCACCACCCCCGAGAACTCGCCGGGTGGGCCGGCGACGACTCCTGCATCAGCCGCGAGCTTGCTTCGATCCCACAGCACGAGTGCCTGGCCACCGGCCTGGAAGAAGACGGTCTCCTCCACCTCCTGGCCACGCCACCCGAGCTGCTCGTAGAAGGCCTTGGCCCGGCGGAGGTCGCTCACTCCGAGCGTGACGAGACTGACGCGCTGCTCCATGGATGCACGCTACGTCTCGTCACCGCGACACAGTCAGGTGAGCAGAGCCTCGAGCGACCGGTCAGCATCTTCCCCTTCCACCCAGAGACCCGGCTCGCCGGTGTGATCCTGCGCGACGAACATCGGTTGGTGGAACCACGAACGCAGCTCGGCCGCCTGACCGAGCGCTCGTCGCACCGATTCCGCGTGTGGCGAGCCGCCAGAGCGCGACCTGCTGTTGACCGGGTCGATCGCTGGGAAGATGCCCAGCGCGAACTGCTCCACGGAGAAAACCAAAGTCGTGTCGAACTCCGCGACCACGGGCTCTCCCTCCATTGGCTCGGGACCCCAGATCGCCACGACGGTGACGGAGCCGCCACCTTCGGACAGCCCGGCAAGACCCACCGCAGCGGCTGCGCCCACTTCACGAAGCGTCGGGGAATCGACGACAACCACCACGTCGATGCCGGTCGCGGCCAAGCCGCGGGCCAGGCGAGATCCCGCCAGCAGAGCCTTGCTCGCGTCCTTGGGGTCGCGGGTGAGCAACGCCGCGTTCGGGCCCGGGATCCCCGGCTCGGTCACGATGTGGCCGAGGTCGGGCTGCGAACCGATGGCCGTCCCTGCGGCACCGATCGCCACACACGCGGTGCC
>JAENWR010000098.1 GCA_016649895.1 Acidimicrobiia bacterium
CGGGGTACAGCCCGCTCGGCACTCGAGCTCGACGAGGCGACCGACCTGGCCCGTTGGGTCGCCGAGGCCACGCCATCGGAGCGGGCGGTGCTCTCCGGTCGCGGGCACCTCTCCGAGGCGCACCTCGACGCGCAGGCCATGGCCTGGCGGGCCGCAGGGGCTGCGGGTGTGCGGGCGCTCGACGAGCCGTCGTGGATCCCGCCGGTCAGCGAGATGGCGGCGGCGCGCGACGCGCTGATCGCCGCGGGAGTGGGCGGATCCACCGTTCAGGTGCGCTCCAACCGCATCACGGTGGGAGGTGTCGAGCAGTACCGGCGCAGCCGCGATGGCTGCTGGTACCGCTTCGTCAAGCAATCGGGCCGGTGGGTGATGACATCGGCCCCTGCGGCCGACCTCGACGAGTTGCTCGATCCCGATGTCGGTGGCGGCTGAAGAGGCTCCAGGCAGGCGCAGTGACCGGTTTCGGTCAGGGAGCGGCCTCGGTCCAGCCGACGCCCGCTGCGTCGGCTGAGGCGCCGACAACGGGCTCGGGTCGCTCGAGGATCGCTGGTTCGGCCGAGCCGAACGTGAAGAGGAGGGCGAACAAGCCGGCCACGGCGCCGAGGGCGACCAGGCCGAGGCGCTGCGGGCTTGGCCCGGCGGAGGTGTCGGGGTGGGATGTGGCGACCACGGGTGTGGACCTTTCGGGTGCTGTCGGGGGGAGATCCGAGGGCGTGGCCCACTCGGCGATGTTCTGCTCGCGCTCTCGTACCCGAAGGTCGTTGCGACCGAAACCGAATCCAGCCGATGGGTTCCGTGGCATGAGGTACCCCGTGGTAGGACCCTCCGGTGCCCAGGTCCCACTCCCGCCCCCTCATCCTGCTCCCGCCATCGGAATCCAAGGCTGCCGACGGTGACGGCCCGACGTGGCGCCGTGGCACCATGACCGATGCCGCACTCGACGGCCCGCGGTCGCAGCTGCTGCCGTTGGCCCGTCGGGCCGGAGCCAGTCGCCCTCGGGCGGCCACGATGCCCGCGATCGAGCGCTACACCGGGGTGCTCTACGGCGAGCTCGACTGGTCGTCGTTGGATGCCGCGGCACGACGCCGAGGCGCCACCGACATCCGGGTCGTATCCGGGCTGTGGGGCCTCGTGGCGCCCGCCGATCCGATCCCGCACTACAAGCTCAAGATGTCGACCAGCTTCGAAGGCACGGGGAAGCTCTCGACGTGGTGGCGCCCGCGCCTCGCTCCGACGATGGCGGCGCTCAGTGCGGGGCGCGTCGTGTGGGACCTGCTGCCGCTCGAGCACTCCGCCGCCGTCGACTGGTCAAAGGCCCCGCCACATCGGCGCATCACGGTGCGCTTCGTCGACCGGCACGACCGGACGGTGAGCCATTGGAACAAGCTCCTGAAGGGGGCCGTGGTGCGCTGGCTGCTGACCGAGCAGCCGCCGGGGCCCGAAGCGCTCGAGCACTTCGAGCACCCCGCCGGCTACCGCCTCGATGTCGAGGGTTCGACGTTCGGGGAGATCGAGGTCGCGCTGGTGATGCGGTCCACCTGATCGGGACCGTCGCTCGGGGTGGCGTCAGCGCTCAGAGCGTGAACCACTGCGTGGTGACCGAACCCCCGGGCAGCTCGGCCCGGATGCGGACCGTGCCCGACTCGACCTCGGTGAACGTGAAGTGCCCGACCGCATCGGACCGGATCGAGCGGGTCTGCCCGGCCGAGTCAGTGAGGGTCACGTCGACCTCGGCCGGTGGGATGACCTGGCCCACGAGGCGATCGTGGTCGATCTCGATCTCCACCGAGACGTCGGTGCTGTCGAACGACAGCTGGCGGGGCCAGGCCAGGCCGCGGACGCTCGTGGCATCCACGGCGGAGTCGAACTGCAGCTCGGCGAGCTCGGTGTCGATGGTGCGCCACGTGAACGCGGCACGGGCAGCGTCGGCGAGGCGGCTGGGGACGGGATCAGCGGACTCACTGGCCGCCCGGAGCGCGTCGAGGAGGTTGTCGTCGTCGTCGAGCCAGTCGCCGTCGCGGCGCGGCGTGGGGTCGTTCATCGTGTCTCCCGGAGAAGTTGGACCTCGTCGATGGCGCGCAGCTTCTGGAGGCATCGGGCCCGGGTCGGGCCGATGCTGCCGATGGGCATGTCGAGCATCTCGCTGATCACCTCGTAGGGGACCTGCGGATCGGCGAACAGCAACCGGAGGAGCGTCTGGCACGACTCCGAGAGCGAGGAGAACGCCGACCACAGCACCGCGTTGCGGTGGGCATCGGCCAGCGGGTGATCGACCGCTGGTGCCGGATCGACCGGGTCGGGTGCGTCCGAACTGAGCTCCTCGCGCTGGCTGAGCCGGATGGTCCGCAGGCACTCGTTGCGTGCCGTGCGCGCCAACCAGCCGGCGAGGCTCTCGGGTTGCCGGATGCGGCCGAGGTTCTCGGCCAGTCGCAACCAGGTCGTCTGGAAGGCGTCCTCGGCGACGGGCCAGGCAGACGGTAGCTGCGAACGATGTGCCAGATCAGCCCCGAGAACCGACCGACGAGCGCGTTCCACGCGGCCGAGTCGCCGCCGTCGGCGGCGACGACGAGCGAGGTGAGATCATCGGTCGGTTCTCGGGATGATAGGTGTGGCTGTGCGGAGGAGCACCGGGACTCCAGGGAGCGGGGAGCGTAACGGGGACACATCTCCTGAGAACCGTCCTGACCCGGTGATACCGAACGGAGGAACGTTCTCGTCACGCCACGTTGACGACGGTGCCGAGTCCCTGGATCCGCAGGAGGTGGGGATCGTCGATGACCGCACCCACCGCCTCCTGGGCCGTGCAGCCGGTGGCCATCATCCGGCAGGCAAGGGCCCCGATGACACCAGGTGCGGCGAACGAGGTGCCGCTCCACGAGGCCCAGCCATCGAAGGCCTGATCGTCGCTGTCGGTGGGCAGGGACGATGCGTCGCCACCCTTGGGAACGAAGAACCGAGAGACGATGCCGACGCCCGGCGCGCATGCTCGCACCCAGGGGCCGAAGTTTGTGAAGGGGGCAGGTCCGCCGTTGCCGACGGCCCCTACCGAGATCACCTCGGGGAGGGCGGCGGGCCACGACTTGCGGCAGCTTGCGTCGTTGCCGGCCGAGGCGACGACGACCGTGCCGAGCTCGACCACCCGGCGGATGGCATCGCTGATGGCCAGCGGCGGCTGGTCGTCCTCGGTGTAGCCGCTGAACGAGAGGTTCATGATCTCGGGCAGCTTGTCGTCGGGTATGGCGTTGATGACGTCGGCGATGTCGGCGTCGTCGCCCTGACCGAACGTGCTGAGCACGCGATCGACCACCACGGCGGTGCCGGGAGCGGCACGCTCGATGATCCCGGCGATGAAGGTGCCGTGTCCCGCTGCCGGGTCGATGAACCCGTCGGTGTCCTCGTCGGGCCGGTCGACGTCGTTCGCGCTGATCGAGGTGACGGGGCCGCTGAACGACGGGCAGAAGTCGTCATTGGCGAGGCCGGTGTCGAGCACCAGGACGGTGGGACCGTTCGGTGAGGCCGGGAACGTGGGCAGCGTGGGTGCGGGCGCGGCGGTGGCCAGCGTCTGGCGAGGGGCATCGGTGGGGGCCGTCGGCGGCATCGGGGTGCGCACGCATGAGCCGCACCCGCAGCCCGAGGCGCTGTGCCCCCCGTTGGGGTTGGCGAAGGTGTTCGGGTTGGCGAAGGTGATGGGGTTGGCGAAGGTGATCGGGTTGGCGAAGAACACGTGGTTGGGTTGAGCCGCCAAGCCTTCGGCCCGCAGCGCACGAGCGGTGCCCACCACGTCGCGGATACCGCCGACCAGGGTGAGTCGGCCGACGGTGCGGATCTCGTCGAAGCGATCTCGGGTGATCTCGCGCAACCGGGCGAGTCCGGCGCTGGTGACCAGGAGCTCCCCCGGCTCGTAGACGAAGCCGCGTCCGTCGCTGTCGGCACCGAAGGCCACCGAACCGAGCCATGGCCGAGCCATGCACGCGATCGCCACCCCGAGGTCGAGATGACAACGGAACCGACGACGACCGAACGCGCTCGGATGGCACTCGACGCGGTGCACGAGGACCCACATCGCGCCGCTGAGCTGGCTACTGCACTCTTGGAGGCCGACGGGGTCGATCCGACAGACCGGATCGGGGCGTTGTGGGCGCTCGGCCGGGCGCGGTCCGAGCAGGATCGGGCGGCCGACGCGTGTTCCATCCTGGCGTCGGCCGTCGAGTTGGCCGACGCGGAAGGATTCGTCGAGCTCGCGGCGGAGATCCGTGTGAGCAGGGCTGCGTGCCTCATGGCGATCGGCGAGCCCGCCGCCGCCAGCGCCGAGCTGAGTGCCGCCGAACCGCGTCTGTCGGGCGGAGCGCTCGGCCGGCTCGTCATGCAACGGGGTCTCCTCGGGCTCCACGCCGGCGACCTACGAGCAGCGCGGGCGGATCTCGACGCTGCGCTTCCGCTGCTCGAGGGGGCCGGCGACCACCTCGCACGCTGCCGTCTGCTCGCCAACCGCGGGATCGTGTTGTCGTTCGCCGGCGAGCTGCGACGGGCCGAGGTCGATTTCGAGGAGTGCCAGCGGCTGGCCGACGTGCTGGGTCAGCAGATGATCGCGGCCGGCGCCATGCACAACCTCGGCTTCCTGCGCGGACGTGCTGGTGACGTGCCGGCAGCCTTGCGCTGGTTCGAACGGGCTCGGTCCGCGTACGCCGCGATCGGGTTCCCGGGGCGTGCGGTGGCCACGTTCGAGTCCGATCTGTGCGCCGTCCTCCTGTCCGGTGGACTCCACAGCGAGGCGGCCGCTGCCGCTCGTCGGGCCGTCGCTGCCGCCACCGACGGCGGAAACCGCCTGGCGTTGGCCGAGGCCGAGCTGATGCACGCCGAGGTGCTCCTCGCCCAAGGCGAGGGTGTCGGGGCCGCGATGCTCGCCGATCGCGCCGCCGAGGGGTTCCGCCAGTCCAACCGCGGGCCATGGGCGCTCCTGGCCGAGTACGTCGCACTGCGAGCCGCATCGCTGCGAGATGACGCACCGAACCGGGAGTTGCTCGAGCGGGCCAACCACCTCATCGATCCGCTCGAGGGAAGCGGGTGGGTCGTCGAGGGGAACGTCGAGGGGAACGAGGTGCGCACGTTCGCTGGCCGCCTGGCTCTCGCCGTGGGTGACATCGACGCCGCGCGCCACGCCCTCGAACGGTCGTCGCTCTCTCGCCGCGCCGGGATCTCGTCGATGCGAGCCAATGCCTGGCTGGCGACGGCGGCCCTGCGGGCGGCAGACCACGACCCCAAGGGCGCGAAGCGGGCGCTCCTCGCCGGCATGCGCGTCGTCGACACCCACCGAGCCACGCTGGGTGCCACCGAGCTACGGGCCCACGCGTCGGCCCACGGTGCCGAGCTGGCCGCGATGGGACTGCGCATGGCACGGCACGGTGGCAGCGCCATCGAGCTGCTCACCTGGGCCGAGCGCTGGCACGCCGGCGCTCTTCGGCTTCCGCCCGTGCGGCCCCCGCGCGATGGGCGGATGGCCGGGCTCCTCGCCGAGCTTCGCAGGGCCCACGCCGAGGTGCGGGAGGCGACGCTCGGTGGGAGCGATCCGGCCACGGCACATGCCGCTGTCTCGGCGGTCGAGGCGGCGATCCGCACGTTGAGCCACTCGACCACGAACCCCGATGTCGCGGGCGAGGTGCGGTTCGATCCTCGAAGGGTTCGCTCCCACCTCCGGCACCACTCGGCGGTGCTCGTGGAGTACGTCGTCGTCGACGGGCACCTGAACGCCGTGGTCGTCACCCCACGGCGGGCCACGGCGCACGATCTCGGGCCCATGGGCGACCTCGAGGCCAACGTGGTGCAGACCATGGCCATGATCCGGCGGCTGGCGTTCGCCCGAGCCAGCTCGCGGGCGCTGGATGCTGCCCGGGTCGGCCTCGACGCGCTCGGTGCGGCGATCGAGCGTCGCATCCTGTTGCCGCTCGGGCTCCCCGACGGCTGCCCTGTCGTCGTGGTCCCCACCGGCATCCTGCAAACCCTTCCGTGGTCGGTGCTGCCCACGTTGCGGCTCCGCACGGTCACCGTCGCCCCCAGCGCCGCCCTCTGGTCCCGATCCGAGGTCGAGCCCCACACGAGCTCCGCTCTCGAACCTCGGGCCCTCGTCGTCGCTGGACCGGATCTGCGCCACAGCGACCGTGAGGTCGACGAGGTGGCACGGCTCTACCGGCACCCCACGGTGCTGAGAGGTGATGCGGCGACGGCGAGCGCGGTCCTCGACGCGATCTCCGAGGTCGATGTCGCCCACCTCACCGTGCACGGCACGTTTCGCTCCGACAGCCCGCTCTTCTCCTCGCTTCGGCTCAGCGACGGTCCGCTCACCCTCTACGACCTCGAACACCTTCCCCGGGCGCCGCGCACCGTCGTGCTCCCGGCCTGTGACGCCGGGATGGCGCGGGTCCACGGCGGCGACGAGCTCATCGGGACGGCCGCCGCGTTCCTGTCGCTCGGCGTCGAGGCGATCGTCGCTCCGGTGACCGTGGTACCCGACGAGGCGGTCGTCGCCCTCGTCGTCGACCTGCACCGCGAGATGCAGGCGGGTCGGTCACCGTCGTCGGCGTTGGCAGCGGCACGCCGAGGTGCGCTCGCACGTGGTGCGGCCGAGGACGTGGCGGCCGCGCACGCCTTCGTGGCCGTGGGCACGAGCGCTGGTGCCACACTTCAGGGGTGATCGTCGACTCCGCCCTGTACTGCGGTGGCTCTCGCCAACCGGGCCGCGCCGGCCTCGCCGATGTCGCGCGGTCCAATGGCGGGAGCGATCGCTTCTACTGGCTCGGCCTGTTCGAGCCCACGGCAGCCGAGTTCGACGAGGTGCGCCGCACCTTCGACCTGCACCCGTTGGCGGTGGAGGACGCGGTGAAGGCCCACCAACGGCCGAAGCTCGAGACCTACGACGACACCCTGTTCCTAGTCGTGAAGACCGCCCGCTACGACGACCCCACCGAGACCGTCGAGTTCGGCGAGCTGCACATCTTCGTGGGAGTCGACTTCATCGTGGTCGTCCGCCACGGGGAGGCGACGGCGCTCGACGGCGTGCGAGCCCGGTTGGAGGCGACGCCCGAGCTGATGGCCGTCGGCCCGTCGGCGGTGCTGCACGCCATCCTCGACCGGGTGGTCGACGACTACATGCCGGTCATGGCGGGCATCGACGACGACATCGGCGAGCTCGAGTCGGCCGTCTTCTCCGACGACGGCGGCAACCCGGTGGAACGGATCTACAAGCTGAAGCGCGAGGTGCTCGGCATCCACCGGGCGCTCCACCCGCTCGTGGATCCGCTCACCCGATTGGTGGAGCAGCAGGTCCCCGGCATCCCCGAGTCGACCCGCTCGTACTTCCGCGACGTGCACGACCACCTGCTGCGCGTCAGCGAGCAGAACGACACGAACCGTGACCTCCTCACCAGCATCCTCGAGGCCAACCTCACCCGGGTCGGGGTCCGCCAGAACGAGGACATGCGCAAGATCTCGGCCTGGGTGGCCATGGCCGCGGCGCCGACGGCCATCGCCGGCATGTACGGGATGAACTTCGAGCACATGCCCGAGCTCGGGTGGCGCTACGGCTATCCCGCCGTGCTCGTGGTGATCGCCCTGGTCTGCGGCATCCTCTTCCGGTCCTTCCGGCGCAGCGGGTGGCTCTGAGCGGTCACCGCGGCGACCAGTGGTCGAGCAGATCCGCGTAGACCTTGTCGGTGTCGCAGTCGACACGGCGTCGAGCGAAGTACCGACAGAGGTTGTCGACGTCGCGGTGCAGCATCCCGAGGGCGTGCGGGTTGACGGCCACCTCCACCGCCTGTGGGAAGTCGATGAGCCAGACGCGCCCCTCCCACCAGAGGACGTTGAACGGGGAGGGGTCGGCGTGGACGATCCCCACGTCGAGCAGGCGGTGGAGGTTGTCGACGATCTGGACGAACGCCGAGTCCAGCTCGGCTCGGCCGAGCCGAGCTCTCGCCAGGGTGGGGGCAGCCGCCCGAGCATCGCCGATGTACTCCATCAGCATCCCGTCGATCGTGTCGCCGACCGGGTACGGCACGTCGGCTCCAGCGCGCCACGCGGTCTGCATGATCTCGAGCTCGTGGCCGGCCCAGCGTTCGTTGACGAGCTGCTTGCCGTAGCGCGTCATCCGCTCGACGGCGCGGCGGTCTCGCGTCCGCTTGGGGTAGCGGCGACCGTCGCGGTAGATCTGGTCGTTGGCGAAGCTCGCCGACCGCTGGAACCCGAGCGCCTCGAGCTCGCCCTTGTTGGTCACCGAGCGCGGGCGGTAGCGCTTGTGGACGAGCCAGCAGGCGCGTTGGCCGGCTCGCCGCTCGACGAGGAAGACCTCGGCCTCCTTGCCCGTGGTCAGAGGGCCGAGATCGAAGTCCTCGAAGTCGGCGGTGATGAGCCACTCGGGCTCGGGGCGGGCGGCGCGCCCAGGGGTGAACGACGACACGTCGTGTCTCCTCGCAACAGATCGGACGGGTGGCCGTCCGGCTGGTCAGCGCGGTGACGTTGGCTCGGGTTGAGCGGTGGAGCGGGCGACGGCTGTCGCGGGCTGCGTCAGGATGGGCGGGGCCGGACGGAGGTGGTGGCATCGGTCGTCATGGGGGACCTCCTCGGTTCGGGCACCGTGCGGGGCGTCGTCAGCGCATCATCGGCCACGTCGCGCCGGCCCGCCATCGAATTGCGGTGCAGGGGGTCAGACCGGCCGGCGCTGGCGCCTCGGGAGGTCGAGCTCGAGGGCCACGACCCGGTCGTGGCCGACTCCAAGTTCCGAGGTCGTCGTTCACCCTCGCTCCGAGCCTTCGGTAGCTTCCGGGGATGACCCGGCTGCGCGTGGCAACGTTCAACATCCGCAACGGCATGGGTCGAGACGGGTGGAACGTGTGGCCGTTGCGCCGCGCCACCACCGCCCGCACCATCGTCGCGTTGGCCGCCGACATCGTCGGCCTCCAGGAGGTGTACGCCTTCCAGCAGCGCTACCTCGAGCGCCAGCTGAGCGGCCATCGCTTCGTCGCCGCCGGCCGAACCGATGGCGTGCGCGGCGAGCGCTGCCCGGTGCTGGTGCGCTCGGAGGTGGGGAGGGTGGTGTCGCACCGCACGATCTGGTTCGGTGCCACGCCCGACGTTCCGGGCAGCACGCTGGCGGGCGCCTCTTTCCCGCGGATCGCGACGACGGTGCGCATCGAGCTGGAGGACGATGCTGGCTGCGTGGACGTCACATCCACCCACCTCGACGAGGCATCGGCGGAACGGCGACGGCAGTCGGCCGTGCAGCTGTCGAGCTCGCTCGACGCCGACGTGCCCCAGATCGTGCTCGGCGACCTCAACGCCGACCCCGACAGCGTCGTGGTCGACGAGCTGTGCCGGGCCGGGCTCGAACCTGTGAGCCCCATCGGATCTGTGGGCACCGAGCACCGGTTCACCGGACGCACCGACGGACGCCGCATCGACCACATCCTCGTGAGTCGGCACCTCCGGGTCGTACACGCCGAGGTGCGCACCACTCGACTCGGTCGCGCCCTCCCGTCGGACCACTGGCCGGTCGTCGCAATCCTGGAGCTGGCGCCCCCAGCTCGGTGATGGTCGACGTCGGCGGGTCAGCTCGTGGGGAGCTCGCCTCTCACCACCTTGCCCATGGCGTTGCGGGGCAGGGCATCGACGCGGTGGACCGCCCGTGGACGCTTGTAGGGCGCCAGCTCGGCGGAGGCCGCGGCGACGACCGCGTCGAGGTCGACCTCGGGGCCAGCTTCGACGAAGGCGGTGACGATCTCGCCCCACTCTGGTGACGGCGCGCCCACGACGGCGGCATCCACCACCCCCGGCTGGGCGCGCAGCAGATCCTCCACCTCCCGCGGATACACGTTGTAGCCACCCGAGATGATGAGCTCCTTGGCACGCCCGACGATGGCGACGTAGCCGTCGTCGTCGACGGCGCCGATGTCGCCAGTGCGGAACCACCCGTCAGTGGTGAACGACTCGGCCGTGGCCTCGGGTCGATCGAGGTACCCGCCGAACACGTTGGGGCCACGCACCTCGATCTCCGACGACGTCGGGTCGAGACGCAGATCGACACCAGGGAACGCGATGCCCACCGAACCAGGCCGCCTGTCGCCGTCGTAGGGGTTCGAGGTGAGCATCACCGTCTCGGTCATGCCGTAGCGCTCGACGATGCGTTGCCCACATCGGGCCGCGATCCGGTCGTGCAGGTCGGGGCTGAGCGGGGCCGAGCCGGATGCGCAGAACCTCAGCCGGGACATGCGCTCGGCACCGGGCGCGTCGACCAGACGGGAGTACATCGTGGGCACGCCGAAGAACATCGTGGCCTCATCGGCCGCCTCGGACAGCACCAGTTCGGCATCGAATCGGTCGAGGAGCAGGGCCGATGCGCCCGCGAGCAGCGTGCCGTGCACGCCCACGCCGAGCCCGTGCATGTGGAAGAGGGGGAGGCACAGGATCAGGCGATCGGCGGGGGTCCACCGCCACGCGACGAGGATCGCCTCGGCGCTCGCCAAGAGGTTGCCGTGCGAGAGGAGGGCGCCCTTCGGGCGACCGGTGGTGCCCGATGTGTAGGGGAGCAGCGCCGGTTCGTGGGAGCTGACATCGTCGAGGGTGGGTGAGGGCGCCCCCGCTCCGGGAGCCGGGAGGTCGACCTCGACCCCGGTGATCACCCGGAGCCCCATGGCGGTCGCCCATTTCCTCATCTCGGCGCGCTCGAGGACAGCACCGACCGGGCGTGCATCGTCAGCGATCACCTCGAGCTCACGTCGGGAGTAGGCGTCGTTGACGGGCACCACGACCAGCCCCAGACGGAAGGCCGCGCAATGGGCGACGACCAACGCGGTGGAGGGACGCCCGGAGAGGAGGACGCGATCGCCCCGCCCGAGTCCCGCCCCGGCGAACCGGGCCGCCACCTCGGTCGTGCGCGCCAGGAGATCGGCACCGGTGGACCACGTGCCGTGGACGTCTCGCAGCACCTGCCGGTGCGGTTCGCGGGTCCAGTTGGCCACCCACGCCGCGGGCAGGCTCACCCGCCGGAGGAGATCGATGCTGTCGGGGTCGACGCCGGCATCGAGGTGGCGCGACCAGTGGGCCGGCTGGGTCATCGGTTGGTGTCCCGCGGCGGCACGTCGGCCAGCACCGCCCGTTCGCCCGACCGCCAGCCCGGCTCGGCCCGCGGCGGCACGTCGAACAGCATCGTGCAGGGGGCGTCGCTCCGGTACGGCGGCCATTCGGGGATTCCGGGGTGGTTGGGGTCGCCCGACCGGGCGAACGCGATCCACGCCTCCGACATCTGCGCTGCCACCTCCCGGGCCTCCGGTCCGTCCTTGGCGAACGACGCCACCTTGGTGACGTTGTCGAACACCAGCGGGATGTCGATCGTGTGCGGCGAACCCCAGCGGCCACCTTGGACCGGGGAGTCCCAGTGGACCTCGCACATCCACACCGGTGCACCGCCCTGGTCGGATTTGAGGTCGGCCTGCACCCAGCCGGGCAGGCGGCTGTACATGTCGCTGGTGATGAGCCAGAAGAGCTCGCTGGGCGACGCCTCGGGGTACAGGTGGCGGAAGCCCTCGACGATCGGCTCGGGGTCGGCGCCGCCCAGCCACCCGCGGAGCTTCCGTGGCAGGCGTTCGTCGTCCAGCGAGAAGAGCGACGGGTCGCGGCCGCCGGCCAGCAGCGTCGTCTCGGTGCGGGTCGAGAGGATGAGGAGGGGAACGTCGGCCGAGCACTCGGGCGCGTGGGGCTTCCATGGTTCGCGGGGGAGGTGGACGCCGTCGGCGACGGGGCTGAACGCCACGTCGCCTCCCGCGTTGGGCGCGATCGTGGCGAACGCCTCGACCAGCCGCTCGTGGGGGAGCGCGGCGAGCTCGTCGACCTGGTCGGGGCGCAGGTCGAGTGCCGCCATCAGGCGCTTGGCGTTGTCGGTGGCATCGTCGGGGTCCTGGGCGTGGAGGTGCACCCCGCTCTGGACGATGGCGCGGTGGAAGAGGCCCGTCGCTTCGGGCATCCCCATCAAGACGCTGACCTTCGCGCCTCCACCCGACTCGCCGAACACCGTGACGTTGTGGGGGTCGCCGCCGAAGCGGGCGATGTTGTCGCGCACCCACCGGAGCGCCAGGACGAGGTCGAGCATCCCGGCGTTGCCCGAGTGGGCATAGCGCTCGCCACCCAGCTGAGCCAGGTAGCAGAACCCGAAGAGGTTGAGGCGGTGGTTGAGGGTGACGACGACCACGTCGCCGCGCTGGCAGAGCCGCACGCCGTCGTACATCGCCGACGACCCCGACAACGAGCTGAAGCCGCCCCCGTGGAACCACACCATCACCGGTCGGGCGCCGTCGTCGGGCGTGGGGGTCCACACGTTGAGCGCCAGGCACTCCTCCGACATGGTCGCCGCGTCGTCGGCACCCCCCATCGCAGCATTGGTGCCCCCCAGCTGCGGCGACCGGTGGCCGAACGTGAGGGCGTCGCGCACCTCGGTCCACGCTGGCAGCGGCTCAGGAGCCATGAACCGCGCGGCCGTGCCGTATCCGATGCCCTTGAACACCGCGATGCCGTCGTCGACATCGCCCCGTACTGGTCCCGCTGTGGTGGTGACGATCTGGTCGGGCATGGTGGCTTCCCCCCGGTGACGGCTCGTCCGACCATGATGGCTCGCGGCGGGCGACGCGTCGGTATGCGTCGGGGGTATGTGTCGGGGTGTGGTGCCAGGCCCGTCCGAGCACCCCGTTAGGGTCTCGTGACGAGGGGGTGAGCCGGTGGTTCTGGACGACATCAAGGTCATCGATCTGACGGTGGCGCGGGCGGGACCCACGTGTGTGCGACAGCTGGCCGACTGGGGTGCCGACGTCGTGCGCGTCGAGCCACCCGGCGATCCGTCGCGCCCCGGGGCCACCGGCGAGGATCGGCACGGCTCCGACGTGCAGTACGTCCACCGCAACAAGCGCTCGCTGTCGCTCGACCTGAAGACCCCCGAGGGGCGCGACATCCTGCTGCGGCTCGTCGACGGCGCCGACGTCCTGGTCGAGAACATGCGGCCTGCGGTGAAGGACCGGCTCGGCTTCGACTGGGCCACGGTGCACGCCCGCAGCCCCCGGCTGGTGATGGGGTCGATCTCGGGCTTCGGCCAGGACGGTCCCTACGCCGACCGTGGCGGGGTCGACCAGATCACGCAAGGGATGAGCGGGCTCATGAGCGTCACCGGGCTCCCTGGTGGCGGCCCGGTGCGGGCGGGCATCCCCGTATCGGACCTGTCGGCGGGGCTCTACCTGGCCATCGGGCTGCTCGCCGCCCTGCACGATCGCCACCGCACCGGGCGCGGCCGCTGGGTGCAGACCTCACTCCTCGAGTCGATGGTGGCGATGATGGACTTCCAGGCGGCCCGCTGGACGATCGACGGCCAGGTTCCAGGTCAGGAAGGGAACCACCACCCCACGCTCATGCCGATGGGGTGCTTCGAGTCGGCCGACGGT
>JAENWR010000127.1 GCA_016649895.1 Acidimicrobiia bacterium
CCCCTGCATCGAGCTGTGGTTCGTCCTGCACTTCGATGACCAAGCAGCGCATCTTGAGCGAGGCGACGCCCAACGACGGTCGAAAAGCCTGCTGAGCTGTGAGAAGGTCCTGACGCCGGCCGCCATGGGGCAGCTCGTCGACCGGTTCGGCGATGCGTCGGCACGGGCCAAGTCGCTCGACGAGAAGCATGCTGGCGACGGGTCGCCGCCCAGGTCGAACCCGAGCACCAACATGTGTGAGCTCGTCAACCGAATCCGCCAGGACGCCGAGTGGGCAGCTCTCTCAGGCGGCGATGAGCCAGCGTTCGTCGAGCAGATGTCGCCAGGCGATGTCGACGTGGTCCTGCGTGAAGAGGCCCTTCTTGCGCGGACTCCACTCGCGCACGAGACGTCCAGCGAGGATGGGATCTGCAGCCGCCGCTGGATCCTCGCGGGTCGCGATCCAATGGATCGTGGCCAGCAGCTCCATGCCGTAGGCCGTTTCGAAGCCGTCGCTCAGCCGTAGAACCCGTTCAATGTGCTCGACGGTCTGAGGGTGTGAGTCGAGGACGCGGCGCGCTTCCTCGACCGCTCCTGGAAGGACCTCGATCGGTTCGGTCCCTTGGACGGGAAGGCTTCCGTCGCCGAAGCCGGAGAGGAAGTGACCCTCGACGGCCACGAGGGAGTGCCGCAGGTTGTCGGCGTACGGTCCGTAGCGACCCTTCTGGTACTCGAGGCGCAGCGGTTCCCCCGCCTCCTGGAGGAAGTACATGAGCTTCTGGACCTCGATGAGCGAGACCTCGAGCGCTCGCTGATGGTATGACCCCACCAGCTCGACCAGGGCTGCTTTCCCGTCGGTCATCTTCGGACGCTCGGAGTTGGTGGCCATCGTCGCTGCGGCGGGTGGACCAGCGGGTGGGTACACCACCACGTCGACCTCGGGGTTCCCAGCGAACGCGGCGTTGATGAGGGGCTTCACCTTCGACCAGGCGAGCCCGCCGTTGCCGCATCCGAGTGGGGGGACGGCGACCGATGTGATCCCGTGCTCGCCCACCACTCGTACGAGATCAGAAAGCCCACTCTCGATGTCGTGCAGCCGTGACCGGGCCTTCCAATGGCCCTTGGTCGGGAAGTTGATGACGTACTTCGGGCCGGCCATCGAGTTGGTCGGCCACACGTGCATCTGGCCGAGCTGGACCTCGCCTCGCTTGCACGCGGCAGCGTAGGCCTTGAACATGGCCGGGTAGGTGCGCTTGAACTGGAGGGCGATGCCCTTTCCCATGACGCCCACGGTGTTCACCGTGTTCACGAGCGCCTCGACGTCGGCGTGGAGCAGGTTGCCGTGTCCCTCGCGCAGCACCGAACCCCCTGTCATCAGAAGTACCACTCTCGTTGGATCGAGACATCTGCGATGACTCCGATGGTAGCCAGAGCGTCCGTTGCCTCACGCGGTCGTTCGTCGGAACGAGCGGCTACCTCGACGAAGGCTGCCCAGGGCACGGGGCCACTGGCCAGACACTCGGCCATCCGTCGGCGGCGCCGGTCACCATCCTCCGGCGTATCGCGCCACATCCTCTCGTGCATGAGGGGCCAGTCGATGAGATCGTCGAGGTCGGCGAGAGCCCCCGAGAAGCGCGTGAAGCCGGTTGCGGCGTTCCCGTCGGTGAAGACGCAGTCGATGCCGAGCTCCATCAGCCGCTCGATGGTGGTGACGAGGTAGATGAGAGGGTCGATGCCGCCCCGGTACTCAGGCACGTTGCCCTTGTGGATAGCGAACATCGTCGGTGATCGCGGCGCGAAGTAGGAGGGCACGTAGTCAGCGATCACCCGACCCGGTTCAATGGGCACCGGGCGCTGTCGTCGCTGTTCTTTCACCGATCGGCTCCCGACCTCTACTTGGAGCACTCGATCGCGCTGAGCGCTGGCGTCGCACGCGAGCCCACGTGCGGAGATCGACAGCAGGTGCGAGAGGTGCGTGAAGTGGAAGATCCGCGTTGGCAGAGGTCTCGACACGGCGCATTGCGACCGCATCAGCTGACGGGTTCGCGGCGATGGGGATGCTGCTCCGACCCGCGAGTTCACCAGGCCGCTGGGATTCGCGAGACTGTGTCGGTGACGACGACTCACCCGACCCTCCGCCCTGGTGAATCGGATGTGACCCATGATGGGCGGGTCGAGTTCGTCGCCGCCTATCTGATCGATTCGGGCAAGGTCGTTCCCACCCTCACCGTCGACGACGACAGCGGCGCCCGGTCTCGTTGGTTGCCCCTTCCCGGTGTGGGCGACCGGGATCTCCTCGCCGCACTCCTCGACGACGACACGGTGGAGGGGCATCGCCGTACGGCAGCGGAGTTGGCCGACGCCGTCGACCGCGTGGCCCGGACCCGGCTGAGCGGCCAGGGGCTGCGCTTGGTGCCGCCGCGGGGTGGACGTCGGACGGTGCCCCAGGCCTGGCTCGAGTCGCTGACCGCCGCCGACCCAACCCTGTCGGCGTCGCTTCCGGTCGCCAAGGTCCTCGCCTTCGCCCAGCGGCTCGACGAGTGGACCGCGTCAGGGGCCGTCTCGCTCGGGCGCGGGCGGTTGTGCCTGCGGATCCACGAACCGGGGACCCACCCCGACGCGCCGCCGTCGACCACCCGGAAGGCGACGTCGCCGGCTGCCACCGATCCGTGGTGGGTCGAGCTGCTGCTCCAGGACGCGGAGGAACCGAGCCTCCTGGTGCCGATCGCCGAGCTGTGGGCCGGCCGCGCCCCATTCGCCGCTGGCTCGGTCGAAGACCTGCTGCGTTCGCTCGCCCGCATGGCGGCCGTGGCCCCCGAGCTCGCCGGCCTCCTGGATGGGGCGACACCCACCGGCATCGCCGTCGACATGGACACCCTCCTGTCGTTCGTCGACCTACGGGTGGAACCGCTGGCCGAGGCGGGCGTGTCGGTGCTGCTGCCGTCGTGGTGGAGCCGCCGTCGTCGGGTGGGGCTGCGGGCGCGAGCTTCGTCGCCATCGAAGGGACCGCAGGGGGTCGTCATCGATGGCGGGCTGGGGTTCGACCAGATCGTCTCGTTCAAGTGGGAGGCGGCCCTCGGCGGCCAGCGCCTCACCAAGGCCGACCTGCGCCAGCTCGAACGGGCGGCCGAGGCGAAGCAGTTGCTCGTGCAGATCCGCGGCGAGTGGGTCCAACTCGACAGCGCCGACCTACGGACGATCATGGCCCGGGTGGGCTCGGGCGGGCAGGCGACCACGGGTGACCTGGTGCGGGCCAGCCTCGGGCTCGGGTCGCTCACCTCCGACGACGATGCGGCCCACGTCGGCCTCCAGCCGGGCGCCGACGGCGATGGACCTACCCAGGTGGTGGCCAGCGGTTGGCTGGGCCGCCTGCTCGACGACGTCCACGCCTCGTCGGTCGAGCCCCTCCCAACGCCCGAGTCGTTCCACGGCGAGCTTCGTCCCTACCAGGAGCGCGGCGTGGGTTGGCTGGCGTTCCTCGGCCGACTCGGGCTCGGCGCGTGCCTCGCCGACGACATGGGGCTCGGCAAGACCGCCCAGCTCATCGCAACCCTGCTCGCCGAACCGGTCCCCGAGCCGACCTTGGTGGTCTGCCCTGTCTCGGTGCTCGGCAACTGGGCGCGCGAGCTCCAACGGTTCGCCCCTGAGCTCCGCGTCATCACCCACCACGGGCCCGACCGCTTCCGTGCCGACCCGACGCCGTTCGCCGAGCGGGTCGCCGCCGCCGACGTGGTGCTGAGCACCTACTCGCTGGTGGCGCGCGACACCGAGCACCTCGCCCAGGTGCGGTGGGGACGGCTGGTGCTCGACGAGGCCCAGCAGATCAAGAACCCGGCCACCGGCACCGCACGTGCGGTCCGCCAGCTCGACGCGGCCCGGCGGGTGGCGCTCACCGGCACCCCGGTCGAGAACCGTCTCGCCGAGCTGTGGTCGATCATGCAGTTCCTCAACCCGGGACTGCTCGGATCGATGGCGTCGTTCACGAGGCGCTTCGCCGGTCCGATCGAGCGCGACTCCGACGAGCACGCCACCGCGACGCTCCAGCGCCTCGTCGGCCCGTTCCTGCTGCGTCGCCTCAAGACCGACAAGTCGATCATCGACGACCTTCCCGACAAGATCGAGCAGACCGAGCACTGTCCGCTCAGCCGGGAGCAGGCCACCCTCTACCAAGCGGTCGTCGACGACCTTCTCGCCGCCGCCGCCAGCGAGGAGGGGATCGCCCGTAGCGGCGCCATCCTCGGCGGCATCGCCCGACTCAAGCAGGTGTGCAACCACCCCGCCCACTTCCTCGGCGACGGCTCGGGCCTGAATGGCCGGTCGGGCAAGCTCGACCGAGTGGAGGAGCTGCTCGACGAGATCATCGACGCCGGCGACAAGGTGCTGTGCTTCACCCAGTTCGCCGAGTGGGGCCACCTCCTCGTCCCCCACCTGGCCCGCCGCTACGGCACCGAACCGCTGTGGCTCCACGGCGGCGTGGCCCGCCCCCGCCGGGAGGAGATGATGGCCCGCTTCCAGGACCCAGACGGCCCCCCGATCTTCCTGCTCTCGCTGAAGGCCGGCGGCACCGGCCTCAACCTCACCGCCGCCTCCCACGTCATCCACCTCGACCGCTGGTGGAACCCGGCGGTCGAGGACCAGGCCACCGACCGCGCCTACCGCATCGGCCAGCGCCGCACGGTGCTCGTCCACAAGCTCGTGTCGGCGGGCACCATCGAGGAACGCATCGACGAGATGATCAGCTCGAAGCGGGCCATGGCCCAACGCGTCGTCGGCAGCGGCGAGCAGTGGATCACCAAGCTCGACACGGCGACGCTGCGCGACGTCATCTCGCTGCGCGACGTCGTCTCGCTGCGCGATGCAGGAGGGGCGTGATGCCTCGACGATCGTGGGACGACCCGTGGCGTCAGTACCCCGAGTCGCGACCACTGGCCGCGGCCGACGGGATCGCCACCTCCAAGAAGCGTGGTGCGATGGCGGCGACGTGGTGGTCGAAGCGGTTCGTGGAAGTGCTCGACTCCTACGGGCTCGGCACCCGGATGCAGCGCGGCCGACGCTACGCCCGCTCCGGTCAGGTGCTGTCGCTCGAGGTGACCTCGGGCCTCCTCCTGGCCCAGGTGCAGGGATCGCGCCGGACCCCGTACCTCGTGTCGATCCGCGCCACCGCCGCCACGCCGACGGCGTGGGCGGCCCTTCAGGACGTGTTGCAGGCGACGGTCGGCTTCGTCGCCCGCCTGCTCGATGGCGAGGTGCCACCCGAGCTCGAGGATGCGTGCACCGATGCGGGCATCACCCTGTTCCCCTCGGCGTGGTCGCAGCTGTCCGCCACGTGCAACTGCCCCGACTGGGAGAATCCCTGCAAGCACCTCGCCGCGGTGCTCTACGTGTTCGCCGACCAGCTCGACTCCGACCCTTGGCTGCTGTTCACCTGGCGGGGGCGCACGCGCGACGAGATGCTCGCCCATCTCGATGAGCTGTCGGGGTCCGGCGCCGACGACGACCTGCCGGCGTGGTGGCCGCTCGTGCCCGGACGCTCCGAGCTCGAGCGGCTGCGCTGGCGGTCACCCGCCCGCCATCGCGCCCGATCCGGCCCACAACGTGCTAGCCCGGCTCCAACCGCTCGACGTGACCTACGCCGAGGTCCCGATCGAGGACCACCTGGCGGCTGCGTACCCGGTGCTGATCGGCCCCGGGATGGGCCACGAGCCAGACGGTGGTGGGAACATGGATCATGGTCTCTGAGATCTTCGACCCGGCCGCCTGGACCTCGGTCCAGGGCTTCGACTTCACCGACATCACCTACCACCGGTCGGTCGAGCACGGCACGGTGCGGGTGGCGTTCGACCGCCCCGAGGTGCGCAATGCCTTCCGCCCGCACACCGTCGACGAGCTCTACCGGGCCCTCGACCACGCCCGCCAGACGCCCGACGTGGGGTGTGTGCTCCTCACCGGCAACGGCCCGTCACCCAAGGACGGCGGCTGGGCGTTCTGCTCGGGCGGCGACCAGCGGGTGCGGGGCAAGGCGGGCTACCAGTACACCGACGATGATCCGTCGACGACCAGGGCCGCCGCCGGCCGTCTCCACATCCTCGAGGTGCAGCGCCTCATCCGGTTCATGCCCAAGGTGGTCATCTGCGTGGTGCCCGGCTGGGCGGCCGGCGGGGGCCACAGCCTGCATGTGGTGGCCGACCTCACCCTCGCCAGCGCCGAGCACGCCCGCTTCAAGCAGACCGACGCCGACGTGGCCAGCTTCGACGGCGGCTTCGGCTCGGCGTACCTGGCCCGCCAGGTGGGACAGAAGTTCGCCAGGGAGATCTTCTTCCTGGGCGACGAGTACTCGGCCGCCGACGCCCATCGCATGGGCATGGTGAACGCGGTGGTCCCCCACGGCGAGCTGGAGGCGACGGCTCTCGAGTGGGGTCACAAGATCAACGCCAAGAGCCCCCAGGCCCAGCGCATGTTGAAGTTCGCCTTCAACGCCATCGACGACGGGCTGGTTGGCCAGCAGCTGTTCGCTGGCGAGGCGACCCGCCTCGCCTACATGACCGACGAGGCGGCCGAGGGTCGCGACTCGTTCCTCGAGAAGCGCGAGCCCGACTGGTCGCCCTTCCCCTGGCACTACTGACCGGTCGCCGCCCGGTCGCCGATGCCGGGCAGCGGCCCAGAAGTCGCCGCTCACGCCCGGTGCGGCGGGGGACGACCACATCAGGTTGGTGAGCAGGATGCCGGTGAGGTCGGCCTCGGGATCGGTGGCCCACACCGAGCCGAGCCCGCCGCTCCACCCGTAGGTGCCGACGTGCGCGTCGTCGGTCACCCGGGTGCGCACGCCCAACCCGAAGCCCCAGCCGATGGCGCCCGACGGGTCGGGCGACGATGTGGCGATCTGCTCGGCGGTGAGGTGGTTGCGGGTCATCTCGGCCACGCTCGTCTCCGAGATCAGGGGGCCGCCACCGGCGTGGAGCATCGACGCGAACGCCCAGTAGTCGTCGAGGGTCGAGACGAGGCCGCCGCCCGCCGACTCGAACGCCGCGTGTCGGGCCCATTGGCCGTCGATGGGGTCGTAGATCGACCTCTCTCCCGTGCCGGGATCGACCGTGACGCAGTCGGTGAAGCGGTCGAGCGACTCGGCCGCGACGGTGAAGCCCGTGTCGACCATGCCGAGGGGAACGAACACCCGCTCGGACAGGAAGGCGCCGAGTGGCTGCCCGGACGCTCGTGCCAGGAGCACCCCCAGCACGTCGGCACCCATGTGGTAGAGCCAGCGCTCGCCAGGGGCGAACTCGAGCGGCACGCTCCCGACCGCCCGCATCCACTCGTCGGGTCCTGGACCTTCGCCAGGAGCGGGCGGCCCCACCGGCAGGCCGAGCTCGGCCAGTAGCCGATCGACCGGCTTCGTCATCGACGAGATGCGGAAGATCGTGTCGCGTCGCACCGGGGTGGCGCCTGCTGCATCCGCGGTTCCGGCCACGCCGACGTGCACCTCGTCACCGTGGGCCACCAGCCGCGCCAGGCCTGGCGCATCGTCGCCCGTGTAGCGGGCGGCCACCTCGTGGAGCGCAGTGGGATCGAGGTCGTGCACAGGTTTCATGCTGCTACGACGTTGGGGGAGCTGATTCATCGCCCTTCGGCAGCTGGTGGGTCGTCCACGGATCTCCCCTGGCCAGGCTTGATGCCGCGGTCTGGGAGACCCAATCCCCCGCTAACGAGCGGAGGATCCCCCGAAGTAGGCGACCGCGCCAGTCGAGAACCCAGCGCTAGATGATTGGTTCCAAGGGGTCAGTGGTCGTAGGCGGTGAGGCTGCGGGCGGGGCCGGGTTGTTGGGTGGTCTCGTTGTGCCAGATGGCGGCGGTGAGCGCGAGGAGTCGTTGTAGGACTCGGGCGCAGACCCCGGGTTTGGTGCGGCCGCCGTGGCGTTCGAGGTCGAGTTGGGCTTTGAGGGTCTGGTTGACGGACTCGATGATCTGGCGGAACGGGCGCAGGAACCGTTGGCCGGGGCGGGGTTTCTCCGAGGCGAGAGCCGGTCGGATGAGG
>JAENWR010000071.1 GCA_016649895.1 Acidimicrobiia bacterium
CAGGGAGAGCTCGTCCCGTTCGCCCGCGAGGTCCTCGACGTCCCCGTCGCCGACGAGATGAGCGAGTCGTTCCTCGCCTACTCGATGTCGGTCATCACCGCCCGCGCCCTGCCCGACGTGCGCGACGGTCTCAAGCCGGTGCAGCGCCGCATCCTCCACGCCATGCACTCCATGGGGATCCGCGACGACACCCCCACCCGCAAGAGCGCCCGCGTGGTCGGCGAGACCATGGGCAAGTACCACCCCCACGGCGACGGGTCCATCTACGACGCGCTCACCCGGCTCGGGCAGGACTTCAGCCGCAACGTCACCCTCGTGCAGCCCCAGGGCAACTTCGGTTCGCTCGACGACCCGCCCGCCGCCAGCCGCTACACCGAGTGCCGCCTCACCTCGGCTGCCATCGACATGATCGGCGAGATCGGCGAGGACACGGTCGACTTCCGACCCTCATACGACGGCGAGACCTTCGAACCCATCACGCTGCCGGGGCTGCTGCCCAACCTGCTGGTCAACGGGGTCAGCGGCATCGCCGTCGGCATGGCCACCAACATGGCGCCGCACAACCTGCGCGAGGTCTACGAGGCCATCAAGCTGGTGATGACCAAGCGCCGGCCCCGGCCCACCGTCGACGAGCTGATGGAGGTGCTGCCCGCGCCCGACTTCCCCTCCGGCGGCATCGTCATCGACGACGGGTTGCGTGCCGCATACGAGACCGGCCGGGGCAGCATCCGCATCCGGGCCCGGGCCGAGGTCGGCCAGGTGACCGCCCGCAAGCAGGGCATCGAGATCACCGAGCTGCCCTACCTGGTGGGCCCCGAGCGCATCATGGCCAAGATCAAGGAGCTCATGCTGGCGGGCCGCCTCAGCGGCATCGCCGACGTGAAGAACCTGAGCGACCGCCACCACGGCCTGCGCATCCAGGTCGAGTGCAAGACCGGGGTCAACCCCCACGCGCTGCTCACCGAGCTCTACCGCCTCACCCCGCTCGAGGAGAGCTTCGGCATCAACAACGTGGTGCTCGTCGACGGTGAGCCCCGCACCCTCGGCCTCTACGACCTGTGCCAGGCCTACGTCGACCACCGGCTCGACGTGGTCGTGCGCCGCAGTCGGTTCCGGCTCGGCAAGGCCCGCGATCGCCTGCACATCGTCGAGGGCTTCCTCATCGCCCTCGACGCCATCGACGAGGTGGTGCGCCTCATCCGCGCCTCGCAGGACACCGCCGCGGCCCGCACGGCGTTGATGGAGCGGTTCTCGCTCAGCGAGATCCAGGCCAACGAGATCCTCGGCATGCCGCTGCGTCGGCTCACCGCCCTCGAGAAGCTCAAGCTCGAAGAGGAGCGCGACGACCTGGTGGCCACCATCGCCGACCTCGACGCCATCCTCGGCAGCGAGCAGCGCCAGCGCACCATCGTGTTGAAGGAGCTGGGCCAGCTGGTCGACCGCATCGGCCGCCCCCGCCGCACCACCGTCATCGGCGCCGACCAGATCAACGACGTCATCCCCGCCGCCCCGCTGCCGCTCGAGATCACCGACGACCCGTGCGTCGTCACCCTCACCACCAGCGGCCTGCTCGGCCGCGAGTCGGACGAGGGCACGCCCAAGCCCACCCTGGGCCGCCACGACGTCATCGTCGATGCCGTGCACACCACCAACCACGCCCAGGTGTTCGCCATCACCGACATCGGCCGGGCCCTCACCATCACCGCCATGGAGGTGCCCGAGGTGGCCGGCCGCAACCGTGGTGCCGCCGCCAGCGAGGTCGTCGACCTGCAACACGGTGAGTCCGTCGTCACCATCACCGTCCCCGCCGAGGACCCGCTGCTGCTCGTCACCCGCCGCGGCGTCGTCAAGCGCATCACCGCCGAGGAGCTGGCCGGCACCAAGTCGGGCCAGCAGGTCATCGGCCTCAAACCCGACGACAAGGTGGTGGCGGCCATGGCCGCGCCCGACGGCGCCGAGGTGGTCATCGTCGCCTCCGATGCCCAGGTGCTGCGCACCGCGGTCGACCAGGTGAGCGCGCAGGGTCGGGCCGCCGGCGGTGTGGCCGGCATGAAGCTGAAGGGCACCGCCATCGTGGTGGCCGCCGGCATCGCCCCCGAGGGTGCGATGGTGATCAACGTGAACGACACCGGCACGGCCAAGCTCACCGACGCCGCCGAGATCCCGGCCAAGGGCCGCGGTACCGGCGGCGTGCGGCTCACCCGCTTCAAGAGCGAGAAGTCCATCGACTGGGCCCACATCGGGCCGGTCGACGACCTCGTCGCCGTGGTCGGCCAGGAGGACAACCCCACCCGGCCCGACGCCACGCCTGTCACACTGCCGCTCACCCCCACCCGCCGTGACGCGGTGAGCACCACCACCGAGGAGCGCCTGCTCGCGGTCGGACGCCGGAGGTTCTGATGGTCACCCGCCGCACGGCCGAGAACGCCGGCTACGACGCCTCGCACATCCAGGTCCTGAAGGGGCTCGAAGCGGTCCGCAAACGCCCCGGCATGTACATCGGCGGCACCGGCTCCGACGGGCTGTCGCACCTGCTGTGGGAGCTCATCGACAACGCCGTCGACGAAGCCGCCGCGGGGCATGCCGACCGCGTCGAGGTCACCTTCCATCGCGACCGCTCCATCGAGGTCGCCGACAACGGCCGCGGCATCCCCATCGGCCTGAAGGACAAGGGCCGCACCGCGCTCGAGGTGGTGTTCACCGAGCTGCACGCCGGCGGCAAGTTTGGCTCGGGCGCCTACGCGTCGTCGGGCGGCCTCCACGGAGTCGGCGCATCGGTGGTCAACGCCCTCGCCACAAAGCTCGTGGTCGAGGTCGACCGCGACGGCGCCACGTGGCGGCTCGGGTTCTCCGAGCGCCTCCCCGGCCGCTTCGAGTCCGACGGAAGCTTCGTGCCCACCTCCACCCTCGAGAAGGTGAAGGGCATCCGCCGCGGCACCTCCGGCACCCGGGTGAGGTTCTGGCCCGACACCGACATCTTCGACCCCGACGCCGCCATCGAGTACGCCGCGGTGCGCGAGCGCATCGCCCGCATGTGCTTCCTGGTGCCCGGGCTCAAGGTCCGCCTCGTGGACAAGCGCCCTGGTGCGGCCGCCGAGCCCGAGGAGTTCGTCTCCAAGGCCGGCCTCGCCGACTTCGTCGACTACCTCAGTGTGGGCGAGAACCTCACCGACGTCATCCGCCTCGCCGGCTCGGGCACCTTCACCGAGAAGATCGCGCAAGGCGGCGCCATGGTCGCGATCGAGCGCGAGTGCACCGTCGAGCTCTCGATGCGCTGGGTGAAGGGCTACGAGCCGGTCGTGGTCAGCTTCGTCAACACCATCCCCACCACCGAGGGCGGCACCCACGTGGCCGGCTTCGAGCGGGCCATGACCCGCGTCGTCAACGACGTGCTCCTCAACGACCTGCGCAAGCTCGCCAAGCTCGCCAAGGAGGGCAAGGACAAGGCCGGCAAGGACGACATCCAAGAGGGCCTCGTCGCCGCGCTGAAGGTCACCCTCCCCGAACCGCAGTTCCGCGGCCAGACCAAGGAGGAGCTGGGCACCCCGGGTGTGCAGACCATCGTCTACGACGTCGTGAAGGCCGGGTTCACCAGCTGGATCAACGGCGATGGCCGCAAGACCCACGTCAGCGCCGTGCGCGACAAGGTGGCCAACGCCATCATCAACCGCGTCACCTCGAAGCAGCAGCTCGAGAACAAGCGCAAGGCCGCCAACCTCGGCTCGGCCGGCATGCCCGACAAGCTCTACGACAGCCGCCAGCACGGACTCGACTCCGAGCTCATCATCGTCGAGGGCGACTCGGCGGCGGGCCCCGCCAAGCAGGGACGCAACTCCGAGACCCAGGCGGTGCTCCCCATCCGGGGCAAGATCGTCAACGCCGGCAAGGCCACCGTGAAGCAGGTGCTCGACAACGTCGAGGCCCAAGCCATCTTCACCGCCATCGGTGCCGGGCAGGGCAAGGAGTTCGACCTCGACCTGGCCCGCTACGGCCGCATCATCATCCTGTGCGACGCCGACGTCGACGGCAGCCACATCCGCTGCCTGCTGCTCACGCTGTTCCACCGCTACATGCGTCCCATGCTCGACGCCGGCCGCATCTTCGCCGCCCAGCCCCCGCTGTTCACCACCAAGGTGGGCGGCGAGACCTACCGGGCGTGGAGCGACGCCGAGCGCGACCGGATCGTCGCCGAGCTCACCAAGGGCAACCGCAAGGCCGAGAACATCCAGTGGAGCCGGTTCAAGGGCCTCGGCGAGATGGAGGTGGCCGAGCTGGCCGAGACCGCCCTCGACTCCGGCACCCGCATCCTCAAGCGCATGACCGTCGTCGACGCCGAGTCGGCCGCCCGCGCCGCCGACCTGTTCGAGGTGCTCATGGGCAACGACGTGAACCGCCGCCGCGACTTCCTCCTCGCCAACTCCAAGTTCATCGACCCCGATGCCCTCGACGTCTGATGGTGCACCCGGGCCACGCCACCGACGAGTCGATGCGCTGACGCCCGATCACCCTGATGCGGTCGCACTGACCGAGGAGCTGTCGGCCGAGCTGGCCGCCCGCTACGTCGAGGTGTGGCCCTCCGACGGGCCTCTACACCGCGGCCGGCTACGCGCCCACCACGCCCTGGCCGCCCTACGACGAGCGTCCATACGCCCGCTGCTTCTGGAAGGACCTCGACGTCTGAGCGAGGCTCCGGCTGGTTCACTGGTGGACATGGAGCACATCGCCGTCAGTGCCGCCGAGTTCGCCGAGCTCGAGGAGATGGACGACTGGCGCTGGGTGCTCGTCGCGCTCCGCGCCGAGTTCCGTGCCAGCACGTTCACCGACGCGGCCGACCTGGTGGCCACCATCGGTCGTGCCGCCGACGCCGCCGACCACCACCCCGACGTCGACCTGCGCTACCTCGGCAGGGTCCGGGTGGCGCTCACCACCCACGCCGCCGGCACGGTGACCACGCTCGACGTCGCCCTCGCCCGCGAGATCTCGGCCCTCGCCGCCGGCGCCGGCGCCACCTCGGTCCCGTTCGACGCACAGGCACTCGGGATCGCCATCGACACCACCGACGCCGACCGCATCCGCCCGTTCTGGGCGGCCGTGCTCGGCTACCGCGACGATGACGGCATCCTCGTCGACCCACGCGGCAGTGGGCCCCCGGTGTGGTTCCAGCCCACCGACGAGTCCCGCACCGAGCGCAACCGCTTCCACATCGACGTGTCGGTACCCCACGACCTGGCCGACGAGCGCGTCGCCAACGCCCTGGCCGCCGGCGGCACCCTCGTCACCGACCGCCACGCCCGCGCGTGGTGGATCCTGGCCGACGCCGACGGCAACGAGGCCTGCGTCTGCACCTGGCAGGACCGCTGAGCGACCAGCGGTGGCGTGGCGTGCTCAATCGGCGATGTTGGCCGACATGTGCAGCGCAGCGTGGAGGGTCAGCAACGGCGTGTCAGGCACCTCGAAGCCGAACGCGGTCCGCCCCCCGACTTCAACCTGGGTCGCTGGTGACGGACCATCGGGAAGCGAGTGCCCCCGGGGCCCAGTCCGACCAGCGGGGGGCACCCACGATGTCGCCGGCGACGAAGGTTGCGATCGTGACAGGACCAGGGCCGGAGTTGTCGACGACCTCGGCACTGTCGGCCAACTCGATCATCGCAACGACGTTGTCCCACAACCGCCGCCATCGTGACCGGATCTTCTCCTCGGGGACGTCCTGCCCGCCAACGGCGACTCGTGCGTGCACACGGTGGACGGAGTACTCCTCGGGCACGGCCACCACCACGAGGTGCACGTAGTAGCCGGCGTCCCGGGCCCGGCGCACCAGATCGACCTTCGACTCGTGGGAGGCGACCGTCTCGGCGATGAACGACTCACCCCGGGCGAGGAGCGCGTCCCGCACGGCCTCCGCCGCCTGGGCCGCGTCGTACCCGTGGGACAGCGGATCGTCGGGCCATCGCTCAGCGGCGATCACGTCGGCGTTGACGAACGGAACCCCGGGCCGCGCATCAGCGAGGACGAACTCGACGAACGTCGACTTGCCTGCCCCGTTGGGACCTACGACGAGGTCCAGACGACTCACAGGACCGTCGTCGACCCATCTGGATGCCGGCGGACCATCCGCCCGTCCTCGTCCATGACCACCGTGGTGACGCCGCGCGCGGCGAGGCGGTCTGCGAACGACACCTCGTTCGCTGCGGTAGAGATCGCGGCGTTGATGGCGGCGTTGGCGACCACCCGTTCATCCCCGTCGAGGTCGCTGAGAGGCAATTCGCCGGCTATCGCCCGCTGGATCCGACGGCGGGCCGAACTCGTCTGTCGGTCGTAGAACATGCCGAACCGAGCCCAGTGCTCGAGCTGCTTGGCCGTGGAGCGCTGCTCCTCGCGACCTTCTGCCTCGGCGGCTTCGATCAGGTCGACCGGCAAACGGGTCGTCTTCGTCTCCATGGCACACCTCCGTTGTGTCAGTGTGACACGTCGTGAGGCATTCTGCTACCGCCTCGTGGCGTCCAGACCTCCAGCCGCTGCCGGATCAGGAGCGGCGGGCGCTCCACCGGCGGCCGAACGGCGAGTAGCGCACGATGCAGTACATCGCCCTCACGCCGTCGCGCCAGCCGATCTTCTTGCCGTCGGCGTAGGTGCGACCGTCATAGGAGATGCCCACCTCGTAGATGCGCGCCCCGGCCGCGGCGAGCTTGGCCGTCACCTCGGGTTCGAAGCCGAAGCGGTCCTCCTCGATCTCGATCGCCTGGATGACCTCGCGACGGAACGCCTTGTAGCAGGTCTCCATGTCGGTGAGGTTGAGGTTGGTGAAGGCGTTCGAGGCCATGGTGAGGAACTTGTTGCCCACCGAGTGCCAGTAGTAGAGGACCCGGTGCGGGCGGCTCGTGTGGAAGCGAGAGCCGAAGCAGGCGTCGGCCCGTCCCGACAGGAGCGGCTCGAGGAGGGAGCCGTAGTCGGCCGGGTCGTACTCGAGGTCGGCGTCCTGCACCACGACGAAGTCGGCCGTCGCCTCGGCGAAGCCACGCCGCAGGGCGGCCCCCTTCCCCTGGTTGTGGGACTGCAGCAGCACCCGGATCCGAGGGTCGTCGAACTTTTCGAGGATGTCGCGGGTGCCATCGGTGGAGCCGTCGTCGACGACGAGGACCTCGGCCGTGTACGGCGACGCCAGCACCGCGTCGACCACGGCTTCGATGGTGCCGCTCTCGTTGAAGCACGGCATCACGACCGACAGGCACGGCTGTGGGATGTCGACATCGCCGCTCATGGCCGCCGATCCTAGGGGAGGGGTCGGACCCCGTTCACCGACACGTGGCGTTGCGCCGCGGATGAATCAGGGTGTGGCGGCGCGCTGGCGCGCTGATCTTGGTACCGTGGGCCAAATTCCACGGTCCCATGTCATGTGTCCGTGATCCCGAGGCTCCACCATCGGGCAACTGCGATGCCCCAGACCCCGGGCAGCGTCTGATTCGACGACGTCAGGGGGATGCGATGGCCGCAACACCGATCATGGGGGAGGCTGGTGGCGCTGGGCCGAGCCACGGTGGCGCCAAGCTGGTGGACGAAGGCGACCGCGGCGCGGTGTGGCTCTGGGGAGAACACGACACCACCACCGTCGGCGCCGTGAGCGCAGCACTGGCCGACGCGGCTGCGGCCGGCGAGGCGCACATCGTCGTCGACCTGCGCAACGTGACCTTCCTCGACGCGTCGACAGTCGGGGCGCTGGTCGGCAGCCGGCTCCTCCTTGCCCGTGGCGATCGGGCGATGACCCTGCGGCGGCCGAGTCGTTCGGCCCGCAGGTTGCTGGAACTGACGGGACTCGGCGAGATGATCGAGCCTGACGCGCCGGGGCTCGTCACCAAGGTCGGCGCCACGACTGCGCTGGCGACGTGGATCGAGGTGCCCACGGCAGATCCCGAGGTCGATCGTCCGTCGACGGACGCGCCCGCCCCCGCTCGAACACCCGGTGATCCGCAACGTTCGAGACGGCGATGAGTCGGCCGGTGCATGCGTCCGCACGTGCTGACGAGCCGGACCCTCGTTGACGAGCGATCGCCGCGCGCGGATCCTCGAGCGGCTGTACCCGACGGGAGAGGCCAAGCTCGAAGCTGCGCGCTTGGGTGAGGTGTGCGCGGAGGTCACCGGCGCCACCGGGGCAGGCCTCATGCTGATGTCAGGTGATGCACCTCGCGGATCGGTGGCGACCACCGACGAGGTGAGCACGTTGATCGAAGATCTGCAGTTCTCATTGGGCGAAGGGCCATGCGTCGACGCCTACCGCTTCGACCGGCCGATCCTCGAGCCGGACCTGGCCAACCCGGCGGTGGTCCGCTGGGTCGCGTTCGCTGGGCCTGCAGTGGCGGCCGGCGCCCGGGCGGTCTTCGGGTTCCCCCTCCAGGTCGGCGCGGTTCGGCTGGGGGCCCTGAACCTCTACTGCGACCGGCCCGCCGATCTGAGCGTCGACCAGCACGCTGACGCACTCGTGATGGCCGAGGTCGCCGCCCAGGCCCTGCTCATCATGCAGTCACACGCCCCCCCGGACGTACTGGCCATCGAGCTCGAGAGGGGCTCCAACTTCCAGCACGTCGTCTACCAGGCCTCGGGGATGGTGGCGGCCCAGCTCGCGGTCAGCGTGGCGCAGGCCATGATCCGGCTGCGGGGCCACGCGTTCGGCCATGGCCGTCCACTGACCGAGGTCGCCCAAGATGTCGTCGGGCGCCGCCTGCGTTTCGAGGACGATCCCGATGCCAACCGCCAAGCGACACAATAGTGTTCATCGCAATGGCGTCCTCGGCGATGCCTGAAGGAGGGCCACGATGGCCGCGCAGGACCTGTTGATCCGCACGCTTGTGGAGCTCGCTGACTCCCTCGTTGATGACTTCGACGTCGTGGAGTTGCTGACGCTGCTCACCGACCGTTGCGTCGAGGCGCTGGAAGTGGACGATGCCGGGCTCATGTTGGCGGCCCCGGTGGGGTCCGATCTGCGCGTGATGTCGTCATCGAGCGCGGCGATGTTCGATCTGGAGCTCTACGAGCTCCAGTCCAGCGAGGGCCCATGCCTCGACAGCTACCGGTCGGGCGAACCGGTCCACAACGAGGACCTCCACACCACGGGTGAGCGATGGCCACGGTTCACGCCCGCCGCGATCGCGGCAGGGTTCCAGTCGGTATCTGCGGTGCCGATGCGCTGGCGCGGCACCACCATCGGGGCGCTGAACCTGTTTCGCAAGGGGCCTGGCCAGCTCGACGATGCCGATCTCGATGCGGCGCGCGCCTTCGCCGATGTGGCCACGATCGCCATCCTGCAGCACAAGGCAGCGCTCGACGCTCGCGTCGTCAACGAGCAGCTCAACCAGGCCCTCAACAGCAGGGTCATCCTCGAACAGGCCAAGGGGATGCTCGCCGAGCGGGCCAACATCGACGTCGACGAGGCCTTCGACCGGCTCCGGGCCCATGCGCGTCGGCACAACCTCCGTCTCGGCGCCGTGGCCCACGACATCCTCGCCGGCACCCTGACCGTCGACGACATCGAGCCTCCCGCCCCGTTTCGAGGGCCCTGAGACGGTTGGGTGCGATCTGGCCCCAGCGGAGGGGCTGAACCACGCCCGACCCGGCCAACCTAGTTTCCATTAACACTCCAGTGCCACGGCTCGCTCGGCAGGTTGTAGAAGCCGTACTTGTGGGCGTTGTCGGCCAGCCAGCGGAACGCCGGGCTGCCGTGCGAGCCGATGGTGGCACCACGGTATGTGAAGTCGATGGCGAGGCCGAGCTCGTGCATCGAGGTGCCGGGGATGGCGGTGGGCACCCAGCAGAGGCTGGGGCTCGCCTCCCACACGTCGGGGCAGCCGTTGGCCGTGCGCAGGTGGATCTGCGCACTGTTGTCGCGGTAGCCGCCTCCGCCGAGGAGGATGTCGGCGGCCACGGCCGCCGCGAGCAGCGCCTCGACCTGGGCGGCGACCGAGCGATGGACACGGATGCCATTCACCGAGACGAGCGGCACCGAGCGACCACCTCCGGCTTGAGCCCTCTCGATCATCGCCAGGCTGGTACGGGCCAGCTCGAGGCTCACCAGGTCGGACTCGAAGGCGGCGGCCTCCGCCCGAGCGATGACCTCCTCGTGGAGCGCCGCCTGCTGCTCGCGGGCGCTGGCGAGGCCGGCCAGGTGCTCGACCGCGTCCTCGTGGGCGTCCTCGGCTCGCCGTGCCGCGTTCTCGGCGACTCGGCGCTCGTCGCCCAACTGCTCACGGGCGATGCGCAGGCGGCGCACCACATCGGTGTCGCGGCCGTTCTGCACGTCGAGGTAGACACCCAGGCTGGCGGCATCGCCCGGTGCGTCGACGCTGAGCATCGTCTGCATCTCGTCGGCTTGCGGGGGTGCGACGTAGGCCGCAATCGCCATGTCCTTCATCTGCTCCTCGAGGTCGGCGACCAGCTGGCGCTGGACCTCCTCGGCGGCACGTGCGCGCTGCTCGTCGACGAGCGCCTGGGCCAAGGTGTCCTGCGCCGCGGTCACCGTGGCCTGCTGGAGCCCGACGTAGACGTCGAGCAGGGCGATGGCCTCGGTGAGCTCGGCGTCGGAGGCCTCGAGCACGTCGAGCTCGGCGATGAGTGCCCGCTGGCGCTCGATGAGGTCGTCGCGCTGGTCGGCGGCGGCCACCGACGGCAGCAGCGCCAACCACGCCACGACGGCGAGAGACATCCACCGCCGGCGACGGCGGTTCACGAACAACGGCACGACAGACCTCAGATGGGGAGAACTTGGATTCCAGCCGCCCCCGGCTCCTGCACCTATCGGCCGCACCCCACCGGGTGTTGAGGACCGTTCGTCACATGTCCGTCATGTTCTCGTCATAGGATCTGGGAGAGGAACAGCTTGGTCCGCTCCTCCTGCGGGGTCTCGAAGAAGTGCTCGGCGGTGCCGACCTCGACGATCTGCCCGTCGGCCATGAACACCACGCGGTCGGCCACCTCCCGAGCGAACCCCATCTCGTGGGTCACCACGATCATCGTCATGCCCGACCGAGCCAGCTCCTTCATGGCGTCGAGCACCTCGGCCACCATCTCGGGATCGAGCGCCGAGGTGGGCTCGTCGAACAGCATCACCTTGGGCTGCATGGCGAGGGCGCGGGCGATGGCCACCCGCTGCTGCTGGCCGCCCGACAGCTGGCCGGGGTACTTGTGAGCCTGCTCAGGGATCTTCACCCGCTCGAGCAGCTCCATGGCCGACGCCTCGGCGTCGGCCTTCGACTGCCGTCGCACCTGGCGCGGCGCCAGGGTGATGTTCTCGAGGATCGTCATGTGCGGGAACAGGTTGAACGACTGGAAGACCATGCCCGTCTCGCGGCGGATGGTCTGGATGTTGCGGAGGTCGTCGCCCAGTTCGGTGCCGTCGACGACGATGCGGCCGCGGTCGTGGGCTTCGAGCCGGTTGATGCAGCGGATGAGGGTCGACTTGCCCGAGCCGGACGGGCCGATGACCACCACCACCTCCTGGCGCCCGACCACCAACTCGATGTCGCGCAGGGCCTGGAATTCGCCGAAGAACTTTTGCACCCCCTCGAGCACGATCACCGGCTCACCGGTGCCACCGGGCACCGTGGCCGCCGAGATCAACACGTCGCTCATCGCACTCCCACTCCCAACCGGGTCTCGAGCCGTCGGCTCTCCCGTGACATCGAATAGGACACCGCCCAGAACAGGAAGGCCACGCACGGCAGCACGACGGCCTGGAGGCCACGACCGACGAACGCATCCTGGCTGGTGGTGGTGTCGGACACCGTCAGCACGTCGAACAGCGAGATGGCGTAGAGCAGGGTCGTGTCCTGGAACAGGCTGATGAACTGGCCGACCATCGCCGGGATGACCGCGCGCAGCGCCTGCGGCAGGACGATGCGGCGAGCGATCGAGAACTGCGACATGCCGAGGGCCTGCGCGGCCTCGACCTGTCCCCTCGGCACGGCCTGAAGTCCGCCGCGCACGATCTCGGCGATGTAGGCCGACTCGAAGATGACGATGGCGATGAGCGCCCGCACCACCAGGCTGGGTGGATCCATCGATGGCGGAAGCAGGAAGCCGATCATCAGCTGGGCCATGATGAGCAAGCTGATGAGCGGCACGCCGCGGAAGAACTCGATGTACACCACCGACACGACCCGAACCACCGGCAGCGACGAACGCCGGGCCAGCGCCACGAGCAGGCCGAGCGGGAACGCCAGGATGATGCCGGCGAAGGCGATGAAGATGTTGAGGTGCAACCCACCCCAGCCGTCCCAGGGCACACCTCCGCCCGCCCACAGCACGACGATCGCGCCCACGAAGCCGAGCACGAAGACGATCCAGCCGAACCGTCGCAACCTCGCCGGCACCCGTTGACCCGCCACCACCGCCACCCCACCCGCCACCAGCACGCCCAGGATGAGGAACGTGGGAGCGACCGTGCGGGTGAAGGCGACGAGCACCACGATCAGCAGGATGAGGGGCCAGAACCGGCGAGGCGCCGACCGCAGCGAGCCCTTCGCCACGGGCAGGCCCCGCTGGCGGGCCACGTCGGCCGCGGCGGCCCCCACCATCCCGGCGGTGAGACCGATGCTCACCGCGAGGATGAGCAACGCCGCCCACGGGCGCCACAGTTGGTCGCGGTCGAACCGCCCGACCATCAACAGCGTGAGGTTGCGGCGGACGATCTCCCAGTCGGCGCTGACGAACACGAACGTCGCCATCCGGTAGGCAGCCCAGGCGAGGAACCCGCCGAAGACCACAGTGAGCACGCCGTTGAGCGGCGAGTTGAACAGGTTCGCCCGCGCCCACCTCATCGCGCCACCAACTGGAGCCGGCGGTTCACGAGGTTGGTGACCAGCGCGATCGACAGTGAGAGCACGAGGTAACCAGCCATGAGGATGGCGATCGACTGCGGGGCCGGGTTACCGTTGCCGATGATGGTGAGCGTCGTCTGGGTGAGCTCGAAGAAGCCGATGGCCAGCGCGAGCGACGAGTTCTTGGTGAGGTTCAGGTACTGGTTGGCCAGCGGCGGAACCGCGATGCGGAACGCCTGGGGCAGCACCACGAAACGCAGACGCTGGAAGCTCGACAGCGCCAGGGCGTCTGCGGCTTCGGTCTGCCCGTGGTCGACGGCCTGGATGCTGCCGCGCACGATCTCGGCGATGTAGGTGGCGGTGTAGATGACGAGGGCGATGAGCAACGCCGCGTAGTTGGCGTTCATCGCCCAGCCGTCCTCGATCTGGACCCCGACGATCTGGGGACGATCGAGCACGAGCGGCCCGCCGAGTGCGAACCAGCCGACCACCGCCACCACCAGCAGGACTCCGCCGCCCCACAGCACCCGGCGGTGCGGGGCCCCGGTGGCGCGGTGCACGCGGGTGCGCCACACCGCGACAGCGATGGCCGCGACCACGCCCAGCCCGAGCAGCAGTGCGTAGGTGCCGGCGCTGTCACCCTCGAACGCCGGTGCCGTTAGTCCGATGGTGCGGTTGCTGACGATCACCAGGCCGAACCACTCGCTGGCCTCCTGGATCCGCGGGAGCTGGAGGATGACCGCGCTGAAGACGAAGACGATGACGATGAGCGGCGGCAGGTTCCGCAACGTCTCGACGTAGATCGTGGCGGCCTTACGGACCAGCCAGTTCGACGACAGGCTCAAGACGCCGACGAGCACCCCGAGCAGCGTCGCGAGCACGATGCCGATGCCAGCCACCGAGATCGTGTTGGTGATGCCGACGACGAAGGCGTCTCGCACCGTCTGGCTGGCCCGGAAGTCCGAGCCGAGGATCTGGAACCCCGCCGGCTGGTCGAGGAAGTCGAAGTCGGTGCTGAGCCCGATCTGGTCGAGGTTGGTGACCAGGTTGCCGAAGAGCCACGTGACGACCGCGACCACGCCGAGGGCGAAAAGCAGCTGCAGCAGGACGCGCAGGACCCGCACGTCGCGCCACGGCGGTGGCCGTGTCGTCACAGACGCCATGTGATGTGAGGCGTCGGTCTAGCGGTAGGGCGGCGGGTAGAGGATGCCGCCATCGGTGTAGAGGGCGTTGAGTCCGCGCTCGAGGCCGAGAGCGGTGTCGGGACCGACGTTGCGCTCGTAGATCTCGGCGTAGTTCCCGACCTGCGACACCACCTGGTAGGCGAAGTCGGCCGGAAGTCCGAGACCCGGGTCGAGGACGGCGTCGTCCTCGCCGGCAGCCTGCCCGAGGAACCGTAGGATCTCGGGGTTCTCGCTGTCGAGGAAGTCGTCGATGTTCTCGCTGGTGATGCCGAACTCCTCGGCCTGGATGGTGGCGATGATCGCCCAGTTGACAGCGTCGTACCAGGCCGGGTCGCCATCGGCGACGGCCGGTCCGAGCGGCTCCTTGGAGAACGTCTCGTCGAGGATGGTGAGGGCCTCGGGCCCACCGTCGCCCTCGGGGTACGCCGAGCGCACCGCCGCGAGCTGCGACTTGTCGGAGGTCCACCCGTCGCACTGGCCGCTGATGAAGGACTCGCGCAGCAGGTCGTTGTCCTCGAACGACAACGGCTCGTACTCCAGCCCGGCAGCGTTGAAGCGGCTGGCCAGGTTGAGCTCGGTGGTGGTGCCCGACAGCACGCAGATCGACGTGCCGCCCATGTCGTCGATCGACTCGTACTCGCCGGTGCGGACCATCATGCCCTGGCCGTCGTAGAAGGTGGGGACGGTGAACGCCGCCCCCTCGGAGCCGTCGCGCGTCGCCGTCCACGTGGTGTTGCGGGACAGCACGTCGATCTCACCCGACTGCAGCGCCGTGAAGCGGTCGGCGGCGGCCAGCGGCCGATACTCGACGGCCTCGGCGTCGCCGAGGACCGCCGCGGCGATCACCCGGCAGAAGTCGATGTCGAAGCCCGAGAAGTTGCCGTCCTCGTCGGTGAAGCCGAAGCCGGGCACGGCGTCGTTGACGCCGCAGACGAACGTGCCTTCGTCGATGATGCCGTCGAGGCGGCTGCCATCCTGCACGAGCTCGACGGTCTCCTCGGTGTCGCCGTCGTCGTCATCATCAGCTGCGTCGTTGCTGTCGTCGCTTCCGCACGCCCCCAACACGAGGCTCAGCACCGCGAACAGCGCGACCCAACGCCACCTTCTCTGGTTCATGTCGAACACTCCCCTTCGTCGTGTGTGGAACGAACGTAGGTCACACGTCACACGCCATGTCGGGATTCTGGGCGATCGACACACACCCTTCACATGGCCGAGTTCGGGCGGAGCGGGTCAGTTCCCGACTGCCGCCCCGTCGTGGCGCGCCGCGTGCCACTCGGCGATCTCCTCGCCCATCGGCGTCGACGGCGGGCGGTCGGCGAAGGTCCACAGCTCCTCGGCGATGCGACGCCAGTTGGCCGTGGCGCTGATCTGCCCGAAGATCGCGTAGAGGCCAAGGTTGATCCGTTGCAGCACAACGAACTCGGTGGGCACGTTCACCACCTTCATCACCGGGGCGTATGGACCCGACGAGTCGAACATGTGCCGCACCGTCTGGGAGGCATAGGCGTCGTCGATGACGTACTCGCCGTCGACGCGCACGAACTCGTAGAAGTGCGAGAAGTACTCGAACACCTGCTCGTCGGTCACCGGCGCATCGGCCCGCACGAGCCCCAGCCGCTCGATGACCCGACGGAACTCGACCGGGTCGGGGTCGATGACCACGTGACGGATGAGCTCCTCGAAGCCGGCCAGCTCGTCCGGGGTGAAGTGCTTCACCAGGCCGTAGTCGAGGAACGTGACGCGGCCCCCGGGCTCGAACAGGTAGTTGCCCGGGTGCGGGTCGCCGTTGAAGACGCCCAGGCGATAGAGGCTCCCGAAGGCGAAGCGGTAGATCGTCTCGGCGGCAAGGTTCCGCTCGTGGTCGCTCCAGGTGAGCATCGCGTCGAAGCGCACACCCTCGGCGAGATCCGAGGTGAGGATGCGCCCGGTGCTCAACTCGGGCACCACTTCGGGCACGTGGATCGTGGGGTGGCCGCGGTAGTGGTCGGCGAAGAGCTGCTGGTTGGTGGCCTCACGCCGGTAGTCGAGCTCCTCGATGAGCCGTTCGCGCAGCTCGGTGACGATCGGCGCCGGGTCGAGCCCGGGGTACAGGAACGTGAGCGCCCCGAAGATGGCGTCGGCGTTGGCGAGGTCGTTGCCGATGGCGTCGTCGACGCCCGGGTACTGCACCTTCACCGCCACGGCACGGCCGTCGCGGGTGATGGCACGGTGCACCTGGCCGATCGACGCCGCGGCGATGGGCGTGGGGTCCCACTCCTCGAACAGCTCCTGGGGCGGCGCACCCAGCTCGGCGGCGACGGTGGCGTCGACCAGACCCGAGCTCATCGGCGGGGCGTCGGCCTGGAGCTGGGCGAGCGCCTGGCGGACGTGCTCGGGCATCCCCTGGTCGAGGTAGCTCGCCAGCTGCCCCACCTTCATCAGGGCGCCCTTCAGGTTGCCGAGCGTGGCGACCACCTGCTCTGTGGTGCGCAGCTCGAAGCTGCGATCGAGCTCCTCGCGACGCTCGGCCTGGGTGAACACACGGCGGGCACGATGGGCCGCGTAACTGACCGCGGTGGTGCCGCCCATGCGCGCGAGCGTGACGTTGCGCTGGGTGCGGCTGCGGCGCTGCACCGCCGAGGTCGCCACACGCGCGCGGCGTCGCCACACGGCGCCGACGACGACCGCCAGCACACCAATCCCGAGGGCGAACTTCACGACGCGACCCACGCAGTCGGTCTAGCGGGCGCCCGCGTGGTTCGCACGACGGCACACCGGGGGCCAGAATCCAGACGTGACCATCCAGAAGCTCACGACCACGAACGCGTTCCTGGCCATCGACCTGCCAGGTAGCCCCTCTTCGGCCGGAGTGGTGCGGGCAGCGCCGAAGGTGTTGCAGGGCGGTGCCATCGCCATGGCCCGCACCGCCACCTACACCTTCGCCGTGCGCGAGCTGAAGGTGGGCGGCATGTCGGCCGGCATCAGCGCCGAGCCCGACGAGCGCGACGCCACCATCGCCGCGTTCGTGGCCGAGGTGGCACCGCGGGTCGAGGCGGGCGAGCTCGTCATCGACGCCGCCAAGGGGGTGCCGGCAGATGCCCTCGCCGACCTCGACGCCCACGACCCCCGCTCGCCACTGCACCGCGAGCAGGTCGACGGGCGGTCGCTCGACGAGCACCTGCTCGGGCTCGGCGCCGTCGTCGCCGCCGAGGCGGCGTTCGGTTCGCTCGACGGCCGCCGCGCCGCGGTCGAAGCCGGTCCGGCCGCCGCCAGCGTCACCGCGGCGTTGGCAGCCCGTGGGCTCACCGACGTGGTCGACGACCTCTCGGCCGACGTCGACATCGTCTTCTGTGGGTCACGCCAGGCGATGATCGACGGCGCCGCCGCCGAGACCTTGGCGGCCAAGGTGTTGGTGCCCACCGGGGCGCATGCGCTGTCGGCCAAGGGGCTGGCCGTGCTGCACCGGCGCGGCATCGTGGCGCTGCCCGACTTCGTCACCACCGCCGGACCCACGTTCGCCGGCTGGCCGGGCTCTGCCACCACCGTCGAGGCGGTCATCGCCGACGCCGAGGCGACGATCGCCGCCATCATCGCCGAGGCCAACGCCCACGAGGAGGGGCCGGTCCTCGCCGCCTGCTACCGGGCCGAGGCGTTCCTCTCCACCTGGCAGGAGACCCTGCCGTTCGGCCGACCGCTGGCGTGAGTCAGCGGCTGCGGCGCAGCCGTCGCAGCCACCACACCAGCAGCACCACGAGCGCGGCCACGATGGCCGGCGACATCTGGAGCAGCGCCGAGGGTGCCCGCTGGGCCCGCCGCACGGGAGCGGGCGAGCTCGGCTGGGCGCTGGGAGCCGTGGCCGACGACCCGTTGCTGACCGCCGGCGATTCGGCGGCCGTGGGGGCCGGGTCGGGGTCGGGTCCGAGCAGGGCGTCGATGGGGGCCGACTCCTCGTCGGGCGCCACCTTCGGCGTGGGACGTGAACGTCGGGGGTCGTAGGCGGGCATCGTCACTCCGTCGAGCGGGCGAGGGGTTCGGCCGCCGCGGCGCCTGCCGTTGCGGACGTTCGGGCCAGGATGGCC
>JAENWR010000104.1 GCA_016649895.1 Acidimicrobiia bacterium
AGATGTGTATAAGAGACAGCCACTCCCCTACCAGGGCTGCGACGACGCCGAGCCGGCAGCAGGCACCGATGGCACCTCCTGCCTCCAGGGCCGGTACGACCACGACTTCGATCCGGCCAACGGTTGCGAGGCCGTCGGTGACGACATCGACGAGACGCGATTCACCTCGGGCTCCATCGAGGGCACCATCATCCCCGAGGGCGACGTCGACAAGGTGCTCGTCCCTCTCGCCGACCGCTGGCAGCTGTTCTGCGACGCGCACTTCGAGCTGACCCTCACCGCGCCCTCCGGGCTCGACCTCGAGATGTCGGCCTTCGACGACGGCCGACGGATCGCCCAAGTCGAGGTGGCCGGGGGCGGTTCCGAGCCGATGCGACTCGGCGAGCCATCGTGCGCGCAGAACGACTCGACCACGCTCGAGGTGATCATCCGAGCGGTCGACGGACGGTCGAGCGACCCGTGGATCCTCGAGCGAGCGGGATCGTGGTGAGGCGCGCCACCCCCCGTGAGTCGGCGGGAGCGATCGACCCCCACCTGCTCCCGGCGCCCACCGACGCACGTCGGCTGGCGGCGCGCGTCCTCGACGTGCTCACCGTCGCCACCTGGATGTGGGCGATGTCGATCGCCCGCATCCTGTTCCACCTCGCGGAGTGGTCCGACGACGTCGATGTAGGTCCGTGGGGCACCTCGTTCCTGCTGGCCGCCACCTTCGTGGTGCTCTACAGCGCCTACGAGGTCACCTTCGTCGCCCGCACCGGTGCGACGCCCGGCAAGGATCTGATGCACATCAAGGTGATCGCCGATCGCGACGGCAGCCCGCCCACACTGGCGCAGGCGGTGGTACGGGCGTTGCCGCTCGTCGGCGCATGGCTCGTGCCCGTGTGGTGGGGAGGCGCTGCGGTCACCGCCGCGGTGGGGGGCTCGGGAGTCGCCGATGGCGAACGGCGGCGTGGCATCCACGACCTGCTCGCGGGCACCAGGGTGGTCTACAGCCCCGAGGTGCACCCGCCCGACCTCGACGTGGCCGAGGCGGCCGCCGAACGACGGTCGCACTTCATCCCCAAGTTCGTCGACCCGATCCAGATCATCCCCCACCAGATGTTCCGCCATCCGGGGATGCCGCGGCCGGGTGGCCCTGGGCTCGGCGACGAAGAGGACGATCGGGGCCGCTAGGCCGGCCCGGGCCGGCCCCCGCGCTCGGCGTGCACCACCCGCTCGGCCGAGATGTGGGCGAAGGCCCGCTCGGGGTGGGTCAGGATGGCCATGAAGTCGAGCGCCGGAACGGGCCGGCTGAACAGGTAGCCCTGACCGAAGTCGCACCCCAGCTCTTCGAGGGCCGCGAGCTGCTCGATGGTCTCGATGCCCTCGGCGACGGTGACCGTGTGCAACCCGCGAGACAGGTCGATGATGGTGGTGACGACGCCGGACGTGCCACCCGGACCGTCGAGGCGATCGACGAAGCTGCGATCGATCTTGATGACGTCGACCGGGAAGCGTTGGATGTAGCCGAGCGACGAGTAGCCGGTGCCGAAGTCGTCGACGGCGAGGGTGATGCCGCTCTCACGCAGCGCCACCAGCCGCTCGCGCAGGATGCTGGCATCGTCCATCACGAGGGTCTCGGTGATCTCGAGGGTGAGCCGCTCGGGCTCGATGTCGGCATCGGCGAGCGCCCGACCGACGTCCTCGACGATGGTCGACGCCTCGATCTGGCGAACCGACAGGTTCACGCTCATCTTCAGGTTGGCGGCACGGGGATCCTCGTCGGTCCACGCCCGCAGCTGGCGACACGCTTCGGACAGCACCCACTTGCCCAGGGGAACGATGAGACCCGTCTCCTCGGCGAGGGGGATGAAGGCGCTGGGGGGAAGGAGACCCCGCTCGGGGTGCTCCCACCGCACGAGCGCCTCGCACCCGGTGATGGTGCGAGATGCGAGGTCGATGATCGGCTGGTAGAAGACGGTGAGCCCTTCGCTCTGGATGGCGTGGGCCAACGCCGCCTTCAGCTCGAGGCGCTCGAAGGCGCTCGAGTGCATCTCGGCCTGGAAGACCTCGAACCGGCCCTTGCCCCGCTCCTTCGCGAGGTACATGGCCACGTCGGCGCTGCGGAGCAGGACCTCGCCGGTGGAGGTGCGGCGTGGGTCGACAGCGACACCGATGCTGCCGGTGACCGATATCTCGCGGCCGTCGATCGTGAACGGTTGCGCGATCGCGTCGAGGATTCGGTCGGCCACGGCGAACACCTCGTGGGCGCCGTAGGTGTCCTCGAGCAGCACGGCGAAGTCGTCACCGCCGAGACGGGCCGCGGTGTCCGACACCCTCAGACACGTGCGCAGGCGCTCGGCGACCGAGATGAGGAGCTGGTCGCCGACGTGGTAGCCGAGGCTGTCGTTGACCTCCTTGAAGTCGTCGACATCGACGAAGAGCACGGCGACCTGGTCCAGCCGGGGCTCGGGTCGAGCGAGCGCCCGAGTGAGCCGGTTGTTGAACATCGACCGGTTGCCGAGGCCGGTGAGCTCGTCGTGCATCGTCTTGTGCTCGAGGTCCTGTTCGAGGGCGTGTCGCACCGTGACATCGCGCACGTTGAGGACGATGCCCTGCACGGCTCGCTCGGCGCGCATGTCCGACAGGGTGACGTCGACGTTCCGCCAGGTGCCCGCCCGGTCGCGCAGACGCATCTCGAGGTTCAGCTGATCGAATGGCGCCGGGTTGAGCGCGTCGAGCAGCTTCGCGGCGCGGGTCACCTCGTCGGCCGGCAGCAGGCTCATGACGTTGGTGCCGACCAGGTCGTCGGAATCGAAGCCGAGCATCGGCCCGACGGCGGGACTGACGTAGCTGAAGAACCCGCGCTCGTCGATGACCCCCACCACATCGGAGCTGTTCTGGACCAACGCACGGAAGCGGGCCTCGGAGCGGGCGAGCCGCTGCTCGGCAGCGCGGCGATCGGTGACGTCGCGGGCCGTGAGCACCATGCCCCCGATCTCGGAGTCGTGGGAGAGGTCGCGTGCACGCACCTCGAACCAGCGGTAGCTGCCGTCGGCGTGGAGCATCCGCAGCTGCACCGGATCGTTGTCGGGAGCCCCGGTGCGCGCGACGCGAAGAAGGGACGCGAGGGGTGGCTCATCCTCGTCGTGGACCAGGTCGGCGGGCACCGGCCCCAGTACGTCCTCCTCGGAGCGACCGAGCAGCCACTCGATCGCCGGGCTCGCGAAGATGCAGTCGTAGTGGTCGTCGATGACGAGGATGAGGTCGGAGCTGCTCTCGACCAGCACCCGGAACCGCCGCTCGCTCCTCTCACGGTGGAGGTGCTCGGTGAGTGCCGCACTCTCGATGGCGAAGGACACCTCGGTGCCGAGAGCTTCGAGGGCGCGGCACACGGCCCGAGGGAGCGATGCGGGGGTCGACACGACGATGGCACCACGCACCTCGGCCTGGGTGACGAGTGGCAGCACGAAGGCGTGGCGGGCCACACCCTGGTGCTCACCGGTCGGTAGGTCGATGGGCTCGGTGTCGATGAGCGTGGCGCTGAACCGGTTGGACAAGCTCTCCTGAGCCGGCAGTGGCAGGTCGCTCAGCCGGCGTTCGGTGAGGAGGGCCAACTCGCACCGATCCCCCAGGGAGGCCACCACCTCGATGCCGTCGTCGATCACCCGAACGATGCTCGCTCGGCCGACGGGGAGGCCACCGGAGAGCTTGGCCACGGCCTCGAGGGTGACCCGGTTGGTGTCGTCGCTCGAGCGGGCGGTGACGAGCTCGAGCCCAGCGAAGCGCAGTTGACGTTCGCGAGCGGCCGCGCGCTCGCGCGCCCACACCAACGACGAGAGGCGGATGAGGACGAGGCCCGAGAGGACCACCGAGCCGACGATGAGCAGCGGGATATCAGCATCGCTCTCCGACGGGAGGATGACGCCCGTGAGGAGGAGCGATGGTGCGAGGAACAGCGCCACGGCGAGCAGGACGATGCGCCCGCCGGTGAGGCGGATCTCCTCGTCGACCGGATCGGCGATGCGGTGGCGCGAGGGGTGCAGGGCCGCCGAGCCGATGAGCACGTAGATGGGAGCCGCGGCGAGTGCGAAGTCACCGTCGAGGCTGCCGGTGGTCTCGAACGTGGCGACGAGGTCGGCGAGCACCAGCGCCACGGACGCCAGAGCGAGGAGGTAGTAGCTGGGCGTACGGGCGCCCGGACCGACCGCCAGGCGGGCCATGAGCACCACGAGGACCATGACGGTGACGAAGTAGGCGAGGTTGACGGCCCGCTCGTTGATGGGCACGGTCTCGTCGGCCACGTAGCCCCCGAGGGCGACCGACCAGATGAAGAAGCCGAGTCCGGCGCCGACGATGAGGGAGTCGACGAGGTTGTCACGATCGATCTCGGTGCGGCGTTCGCGGATGAGCTCGATGATCCCTGCGCCGAGGAAGCCGTAGCCGGCGAAGGAGAACACGTCGCCGACCGATGGGAAGGGGGCCTCGACTCCGGTGAGGGCGCCATGGATGACCTGGACCACCGGACCGAGCAGAAAGCAGCCACCGGCCAGACCGAAGAGCCGCCACGGTCGTCCGGCCCGGCCGCTGTCGGCGAGACCCACCCGGTAGGCGCTGACCACCGCGACGATGCCCACGGCGAGGACGATGAAGAGTCGCAGGTCGGGCGACAACCAGAACGAGCCGACAGACGCGGCGAGCCCCCCGAAGAGGAACCGCTTCCATCGCTCACCCAGCATGGTCATCACATCGGCAGGGAGCCACCACTTGTGAAGTGCTCGCCAGCAGTGTGGCAGGTGGCAGGAGCTCAGGCGCTGCGATCCTCCGACACCCAGGGCGTGCTCTCGAACACGGCCACCACGAGAGCGCAGGCCGCCGAGCTCTCGCACACGGTCGTGGACAACCGCATGTGCCCCTCGCCGAAGTCGACCGACCGGGCCGCCATCAACGCCTGCAGGCTGTCGGCGATGTGCGTCTCGACCTCGTCGGCCGAGTGCCCCTCGTGTTCGACGAACAGACCCTTGCCGGTCTCGGCATCCTGCACCCAGCCGATGCCTGCCGCCAGGCGGTCGCCGAGCACCGCCGACCGTGCGTCGGCCAGCACGACGTAGAGCCGGTCGCCCCATGCACCACTGGGAGGAACCGCCACATCGGGCGTGGTGACGATGGACCCGGGCGGGATGACCGAACTGAGTCGTACCAGGTTGAAGTTGGCCACCCCGGCTTCGAGGAGTGCGGCATCGAACGCGGCAAGCGGGGTGGGACCGCTGCCCGTGCCCGACATGACCGGGATGGTGAGCGCACTGGGCCGGTCCGATGACGCGGGTGTGAGATCTGGGGCACGTTCGGGCACGGACCTACTTCCGGGTCGAGGTGGGTGTGGCGGCGACGTCGCTGCGCAGGTCGATCTGATCGGTGTCGCGCGTCGTGAGGACGATCTCGGCCTCGGGATCGCGCAACCCGTGCAGGTTGTAGGCGTAGTAGCTCTGCGTGTCGACGAGCTCGGTGTCGGCGTAGGAGAGGGCGTGAGCGACATCGGCCACCATCCGTGGCAGCTCGACCGACTCGACGTTGTGCCGGCAGCAGTCGAAAGCAGCGACGGCGCGGTTGCGCGCCGTGTACTTCACCGTCTCGGAGAGCATCCGGTGGGCCCATGGGCCACCACGCACGGTGGGACTCACGAGGAGCGCACCGAAGTAGAAGATGGCGTTGCGCTCGGCGTGTTCGGGGAAGCGGCGCCGCCAGAACTCGGGGCTGATCCACGGCACCACGTCGAGGTCCGTGGCGATCACCACCATGGCTGCGGGGCGCTCGCGGCGGTCCCATCCGATGAACTTGAGCACCGACTCGAGCTCCATCTCCTCGCGAAACTCCTCGTCGGAGAGTGCCTGACGTCCGGCGGCGAGCCCGTCGAGCGGGTCGAAGGCGGCTCGATACAGTTCGAGGAACTGGTCGGTCGTCGGCGCGTCGATCACTGTCTCGATCGTGACTCGCATGTCGTGGCTTTCTCCGTCGGGGTATGCCGGGATCGGGTGGCTGCTGCCTCCGGATCCACTGGCACCAGCTGTAGGCCGTTCAGCCTACGCGCTGTGAGTGGCAAGTTCGCTGACCATGCCGAGATGCCCGCACGACGTGCGCTCACGGGGGCAACCACGGTCAGTGGTAGAGCGACTCGATCTCGCTGGCGTAGCGGCTGTGCACGCCGCGCCGCTTCAGCTTCGACGTCGGGGTCAGCAGGTCGGAGTCCGGTAGCCACTCCTCACCGAGGATGCGCACCTTCTTCACCTGCTCGGCGTGGTTGAACTCGGCCATCACCTCGCGCACGCCCTTCTCGACCTCGGCCACCACGGTGGGGTGGGCGGCGAGCTCGGCCAGGTCGGTGGTGTCGATGCCGTGCTGGCTGGCCCACACCGGCGTGACGTCAGGGTCGAGCACCACGAGCGCCGAGACGAACGGGCGGGCATCGCCGATGACACACGCCTGCCCGACCAGGGGCACCATCTTCAGCGCCGCCTCGAGGTTGGACGGGCTCAGGTTCTTGCCACCCGCGGTGATGATGAGCTCCTTCTTACGATCGACGATGCTGAGGTAGCCATCGTCGTCGATCTCGCCGATGTCGCCGGAGTTGAGCCATCCGTCGACCAGCGCCTCGGCGGTGGCCGCGGGGTTGCCGAAGTACCCCTCGAAGACGTTGCCGCCGCGGCAGATCACCTCGCCGTCGTCGTCGAGGTGCACCTCGCAGCCGGCGATGGCGGGCCCGACGGTGCCGGCCTTCACCCGGCTGGCGGCGAAGGTCATCGGCCCCGACGTCTCCGACATGCCGTAGATCTCGGCGAGCGGGATGCCGATGGCCCGGAACCAGCCGAGGAGGTCGGCGGTGATCGGTGCGGCGCCGGTGATGGCGAGGTCGAGCTGGTCGAGGCCCACCAGGGCGCGCACCTGGGCGAACGCCGCCTCGTCGAGAAAGTTCCAGGTGGCGATCTCTTCGTCGGTGGCGGTGCCCCAGTCGATCTTCTCCACGATGGGACGAGCGGCCTCGACCGCCTCGTCGAACTTCTTCCCCTTCTCGGGATCGGCGTTGAGCGCCGCGGTGACGCCGGCGTAGAGCTTCTCCCACACACGCGGGACTCCGAACAGGACGTTCGGGTGCACCTCGGCCGCGTATGCGGCGAACTGCGACGGTTCGGGGCAGCACGAGACCTCGAACCCGAGCATGCTCTGCTGGTAGTGCGACGTCATGCGTTCGGCGATGTGGGCCATCGGCAGGTACGACACGAGCCGCTTGCCGACGTAGACATCGAACGAGATGGTCTCCTTCAGGCTCTCGACCGTCCAGGCGATGTTGCGGTGCGAGAGCATCACGCCCTTCGGCGGCCCGGTGGTGCCCGAGGTGTAGATGATGGTGGCGAGATCGGTCGGTGCGGCGACGGTGGCGGCGGCATCGAGGTCGATCGGGTCGTGGGCGAGCATGGCCTCGAAGGTGACGAGATCGTCGCGCCCGTCCACCGGGTTCACGATGCCGAGCCCCACCAGGGCGGGCAGCGAGCCGCGGGCGGCGTCGACCCGCTGGAGGAAGCCAGCATCCTCGACCACCCCGCACTTCGCCTCGCAGTGCCCGGCCAGGTACTCGATCTGCTCGGTCGACGACGAGTTGTAGATCGACACCGGGGTGGCGCCGACGAAGTAGGCTGCCATGTCGAGCACGTGGAACTCGGGGATGTTGCGCATCATCAGCACGATGCGGTCGCCCTTGGCCACCCCCAGGGCGCGGTAGGCGGAGGCCACGCGAGACACCCGATCGAGGTACTCCCCGAAGGTCCAGCCCTGCCACTGGCCCGCGTCGTCCTTCCAACGCAGCGCGGAGTGGTCGGTGAGCTCTCGGGCCACCTGGAGGAAGCGCGAGGGGATGGTCCACCCCTCGACCCGCTGGTGCAGCTGCTCGTCGGTGACGTGGGTGGGGTTGCTGGCAACGATGCTCACGGAGTCCTCCCGCGCCGGTGGGGATGGGGCTGGCCGCCGTGACGGCCGTCACGTGACACACTACTCGTCAGGTTGTCAGCAGCGGCCCAGACTGGCACGATCACCAGGGGGTGGTCAGAACGCTGGCGGCACGCCGACGCTCCGACCCGGCCGAACGGCCGGGCCACGCCGACAAGGAGAGACGCAGATGCCCAACGCCGTCATCGTCGATGCAGTTCGCACCCCGGGCGGTCGCCGCAACGGGCAGCTCTCGGGCTGGCACCCCGCCGATCTCTCGGCCGAGGTGCTCCGTGCCCTCGCCGAGCGCAACGGCCTCGACCCGGCACAGGTGGACGACGTCATCATGGGCTGCGTCATGCAGGTGGGCGCCCAGTCGCTCAACGTCGGGCGCAACGCCGTCCTCGCCGCTGGTTGGCCCGACACCGTTCCGTCCACCACCATCGACCGTCAGTGCGGATCGTCGCAGCAGTCGGCGCACTTCGCCGCCCAGGGCGTCATCGCCGGTGCCTACGACATCGTGGTGGCCGCCGGCGTCGAGGTGATGAGCCTCGTCCCCATGGGCGCATCCATCTCGCAGGGGCTCGGCGCCCCGTTCGGCCCGCTCGTCGGCGAGCGCTACGCCCCCGAGGGCGGCCTGGTGCCCCAGGGCATCTCGGCCGAGCTCATCGCCGACAAGTGGGGCCTGTCGCGCGAGGACCTCGACGAGTTCTCCGCCCAATCCCAGCAGCGGGCCGCCACCGCCACCGCCGAGGGCCGCTTCGAGAACGAGATCATCCCCGTCGCCGAGAAGCGCCTCGACCGCGAGACCGGCAACATCGTGGTGACCGGCCAGATGGTGACCGCCGACGAGGGCATCCGCCCCGACACCACCGTCGAGACCCTCGCCAAGCTGAAGCCCGCGTTCAAGGAGGGCGGCAAGGTCACCGCCGGCAACTCGTCGCAGATCACCGACGGCGCCTCGGCCGTGCTCATCATGAGCGAGGCGAAGGCCGCCGAGCTCGGTCTCACCCCTCGTGCCCGCTTCCACAGCTTCTCGGTGGCCGGCGTCGACCCCATCACCATGCTCACCGGCCCCATCCCCGCCACCCGCAAGGTGCTCGAGCGGGCCGGGCTCACCATGGCCGACATCGACGTCACCGAGATCAACGAGGCCTTCGCCTCGGTCGTGCTCGCCTGGGAGAAGGAACTGCATCCCGACATGAGCACGGTGAACCCCAATGGCGGGGCAATCGCGCTCGGCCACCCCCTCGGCTGCTCCGGCTCGAAGCTGATGGCCACGCTCCTCAACGAGCTCGAGCGCACCGGGGGCCGCTACGGGCTGCAGACGATGTGCGAGGGTGGCGGCATGGCCAACGCCACCATCATCGAACGCCTCGGCTGAGCTGACTCGGCTGGTGCCACGGGGCGCCGACGACGACCCGACGTAGAGTGGAGGGGCGCTCCCGGGCGCCCCTCCCCCGCGTTCGCCGACGGCATTCGGAGACCCGATGTTCGACAACCCGGTCAAGGTCATCGTCGCCATCGCCGTGGCCTACTTCATCATCAAGGTGGGCTTTGCCGTGCTCCGGGGCATGGCCGCTCCGCCCCCCACACCACTGCCGCCGGGTGAGATGCGCAAGGTGAAGATCATGTACCGCTGCGAGGTGTGCGGCACCGAGGTGCGCATAACGGCGGCCCCCGACGAGGAGCCACCTCCGCCCCGCCACTGCCTCGACGACATGGAGCTGGTGGCTCCCATCGACTGATGTGCCACCCGCTGGGACGTCCATCCACAGATGTCCACAGCCTGTGCACATCTCTGGGGAGGGTCACACGGGTATAACTTTGGTCACACTTCCCAGCCACCCGCCGTTCAGCGAAGCTGCGTGGATCAGCGAAGCTGCGTGGATCAGCGAAGCTGCGTGGATCAGCGAAGCTGCGTGGATCAGTGCAGCTGCGTGGCGGTGACGATGCCGCCGAGGATGAACCCCAGGCCCGCCAACAGGTACCAGTTGTCGGTGGCGCCAGGAAGAAGCCCCATGTAGTTGAGCACGATCACGGCGACGCCGATGCCGAGCAGCACGAACATCACCGGTGCTACCCAGGGGGCACTGACCTTCTGGCTCTGGGGCACCGGCGGCGTGTAGCGGCGGCTGGCGTCGGGATGGCCCTCGGCGGTCTCGGCCGCCATGGCCGACGGCCGACGGGTGCTGGTGGAGCCGGTGCCCTTCGGGGTCACGCGGCCGCCCGTGGGCTTCTTCTTCGGCGGGGTCTTCTTCGGCGGCTGCGACATGTCGACCAAGGATAGGCGACGGTCCCACTACCCTGCCCCTCGTGAGCGCACGGGTCCTCGTCATCGACAACTACGACAGCTTCGTCTACAACCTCGTCCAGTACCTGGGCGAGTTGGGCGCCGAGCCGCTCGTCCACCGCCAGAACGCCCTCACCCTCGACCAGGTCGCCGAGCTGGAACCCGACGCCGTGCTCGTCAGCCCCGGTCCGGGCCGTCCCGAGGATGCCGGGCTGAGCAACGAGGTCATCTGGGCCTTCGCCGGGCGGGTGCCCATCCTCGGGGTCTGCCTCGGCCACCAGTGCATCGGCCAGATCTACGGCGCCGACATCGTGCGCGCCCCGCAGGTGATGCACGGCAAGACCTCGCTCGTGCGCCACGAGGGTCGCGGCGTGTTCGCCGGTCTGCCCCAGCCACTCGAGGCCACTCGCTACCACTCGCTCATCGTCGACCGCGGCTCGGTGCCCGAGGTGCTTGAGATCACCGCCGAGACCGACGACGGCATCGTCATGGGGCTGCGCCACCGCGAGCTCGACGTCGAAGGCGTGCAGTTCCACCCCGAGTCGATCCTCACCGCCGCCGGCCACGACCTGCTACGCAACTTCCTCGACCGGGCTGCCGTCACGACCTGACCGGTTCCTGACCTACCGGCGCGAGCGCCGGCCGGGCCATCAGATCAGTCGCCGGCCGTCGTGGTCGTGGTTCCCGGAGAGGTGGTGGTGGTGCCCCCGCTGGCGCCCTGCGACACCACGATCCCCACGCTCGACCCCCGCGCCAGCTCGGTGCCAGGGGCCACGCTCTGGCTGATGATCGACCCCGCGGGAACGGTCGCCGAGTTGGCGAGGGTGGTGGGCTCGGGGTTGAAGCCACGAGCGGACAGCTGCGACTCGGCGGTGGCCTGGGTCTGGTTGACCACGTTGGGCACCACCGCCGTCTCCACCGGCGGTGGACCGTCGGAGATGAAGATGGTGACCTCGGAGCCCTTCGGCGCCTCACCCTCGGGCGGATCGGTGCGGGTCACCCGTCCCTCGGGGACCGACTCGGAGTGCTCGCGCTCTTCGAACACGCGGAAGTCGGCGTCGGTGAGGATGCGGCCGGCGTCGGACGGGGTCTCACCCTCGACGTCGGGCACCGGGACCAGCTCGGGCCCGTCGGAAACGACGAGGTTGAACGTGTCGCCGGCGCTCACCGGCTCGGTGGCGGCCGGGGTCTGCTCGAGCACCTCGCCGGCCGGAGCCTCGTCGTCGTGGCGGCGTTCGGGGACGCCTTCGGCGAGCACCAGCCCGTACTCCTCGGTGAGCAGGGCGATGGCGTCGGCGTCGCGCGAGCCGACGACGTCGGGCATCGGGAACGATTCGGCGCCGGCGCTGACGGTGATGACCACCTCAGAGCCCTTGGGTGCCGTCTCGCCGGCCTCGGGATCCTGGTCGAACACCCGACCGGACTCGACGTCGACGTTCTCCACCCGTTCGGGCACCACCGTGAACCCCTCGGCCTCGAGCTCCGCAGTGGCCTCGGCCTCGGTGAGGCCGATCACCGGAGGGACCTCGACGCCGGCGGCGCCCTCGTTGTCGTCGCCCCCGATCCCCAGGGCGTCGGCGAAGATCATCAGCAGGCCGACGAGCACCACGACGAGCACCACGAGCCCGGCGATGAACCAGCCGATGCGCGACGACGGCTCGTCGTAGATCTCGTCATGCTGCTCGTAGACGTCGTGGCGCGACTGGGTGACGGGGACGGCGGTGGTGGCCTCCGGCGCCGGTGCGTGCGTCGTGGGGATGGCGGATGTGGCGCCGGGATCGGCCGCCGCCACGCCCGCGCCGGCGACGCCGGCCGCACCCATCACTCCGGCGGCGAGGACGGCGTGGCCCTCGCGGAAGCGGCGCAGGTCGGCGCGCACGTCCTCGGCCGATGGGTAGCGGTCGGCCGGGCTCTTGGCGAGGAGGCGCATGGTGATGGCCTCGATCGACGCCGGAACGCGAGGGTTGATGCTGCTCGGTGTGACCGGTGCCTCCTGCACCTGCTTGTAGGCGATGACCACGGCGCTGTCGCCCGTGAACGGTGGCCGGCTGGCCAGCATCTCGAACAGCACGATGCCGAGCGAGTAGAGGTCGGAGCGGGGGTCGACCTGCTGGCCCTGGGCCTGCTCGGGCGAGAAGTAGGTGGCGGTGCCCATCACCGAGCCGGTCTGGGTGAGGTTGGAGTCGGCGCCGCCGCCGCCGAAGGCGCGGGCGATGCCGAAGTCGGTGACCTTCACCTGGCCGCTGGGGGCGATGAGGATGTTGCCGGGCTTGATGTCGCGGTGCACGACGCCGTTGCGATGGGCGAAGCTGAGCGCGGCGGCCACGTCGGTGGCGATGTCCGCGGCGCGATCGGGGTGCAGCATCCCCTCGCTCCGCAGGATCTCGGCCAGGCTGCGGCCCTCGACGTACTCCATCACGATGAAGTACGTGCCCCGCTCCTCGCCCCAGTCGTAGACCGCCACGATGTTGGGGTGGTTCAGGTTGGCGGCCGACTGCGCTTCGCGCCGGAACCGCTCGACGAACGAGGGATCGCTGGCGAACTGGGGGAACAACACCTTGATGGCGACCGGACGGTCGAGCAACTGGTCGCGCGCCAGGAACACATCGGCCATGCCACCGCGCGCGATCTGCCGGTGCAGCTCGTAGCGACCGTTGTAGATCGTCGGTTCCTGGTCGGACATGGTGTGCGCTGTTCCTTCGTCGGGCGTGGCAGCGATCAGGGATGTGCGGTGGTCAAGTATGCGTCAGGGTGCTGCGTCAGGTGGGACCGCGGCGGTCGCGGCGGGGGTCGGCGCCGGCTGCAGGGCGGCTTCGAGGACGGCGCGGGCGATGGGCGCGGC
>JAENWR010000131.1 GCA_016649895.1 Acidimicrobiia bacterium
GTCGGCCAGCGCGCCGGCGAGCGGCAGCGGCTCGGGCCGCGGCAACGCCTCGGCCGTGGCCATGAGCGCCACCGCGAGCGAGCCGGCATCGGGGCGATCGGCCGCGTCGGGACAACACGCCCGCTCGAGCACCGGGCGCAGCGTGCCGAACGAGTCGTCGAGCTCGACCGGCTTGTCGATGCGGGCCATCAGCGTGGCGATGGTGGTGTCGGAGGCGAACGGCACCGACCCGCTCACCGACTCGATGAGGGTGAGCCCCAGGGAGTACACGTCGGCCTTGCCGTCGACCATCTCGCCCTTGGCCTGTTCGGGCGAGGCGTAGCGGGCCGTGCCGAGGACGGCACCGGATGGTTCGGTCCAGCCGGCCTCGGCGAGGGCCCGCGCCAGGCCGAAGTCGGCGATGCGCAGGCGGCCGTCGTCGCCGAAGAGCAGGTTGGCCGGCTTGATGTCGCGGTGCACGAACCCCCGACGGTGTGCGTAGTCGAGCCCCCGGGTGGCCTCGAGGCCCACGAGGAGGGCCTGGGAGGTGGTGAGGCGGCGTCCGGTGTCGAGCAGCGCACGGAGGCTGCCGCCGCCGAGGTACTCGGTGACCAGGTACGGGACGTCGTCGTGGCCCCAGTCGTAGACGGCCATGACGTGGGGGTGGTTGAGCGCCGCCGCCGCGTGCGCCTCGGCCTGGAAGCGCCGGAGGAACGACTCGTCGTCGGCCAGCGACGGGTGCAGGACCTTCACGGCCACGCGCCGGCGGAGCCGCACGTCGTCGGCCATGAACACGCGTCCGGACGCGCCACTTCCGACGGGGGCGACGAGCCGGTAGCGCCCGTCGAGGACCCGCCCGATCTGGTCGCTCATGCGCGAAAGGGCCACGCAACGAGGCTAGACGGTGCCCCGGAACGACCGGTGCCACCGGGGCCCGAATGGGCGGGCGGCCCGACGGGCGGCATCATTGCCGGGTGGCCTTCTCCCCGTTCGCATTGTTGGAGCGCGACCTCACCCGTCGACTGCTGTTCGGCGTCCTCATCGTGGGCGCCACCGCGGCCATGGTGGCCGTGTCGATGAACGGGGGCAGCAACACCACGGCAACGAGCGAGCGCGACCCCGCCATCGACGCCCTGGTGCCCGGCAACCAGGCCGATGTCCTGCGCCAGGCGCAGGTCGGAATCGACCTCGACGACGGGTACATGGCGGCGCTCACCCTCAACGGGACCCTGATCCCGGCCGAGGAGATCAGTGGCGACTCGGGGCTCGGGCAGTACTTCTTCCAGCCCGGTCCCGATCGGGTCGTCGAAACGTTGCGGTCGGGCCTCAACTGCGTCTCGGCCACCTACTGGCGGGCCACCGAAGGCCCGAGCCAGTCGAGGGTGACCAACTGGTGCTTCAACGCCGCCTGATCAGGTGGGGGGCGACTCGGCCGGCGACTCGGCGGCCGGCAGCTCACCGGTGGCGAGGAGGTGCTCGAACCCGGCCTCGTCGAGGATGGGGACGCCGAGGTCGGTGGCCTTGGTGAGCTTGGAGGCACCCGGCCCCTCGCCCACCACGACCGCGGTGGTGCGCTTCGACACGCTGCCCGGCGACGTGCCGCCCCGGCTGGTGATGGCCAGCTCGGCCTCCTCGCGGCTGTGGCCCTCGAGCGTGCCGGTGACGACGATGCTCATACCCGCCAGCACCTGCGGCACCTCGGGCGCGGCCGGGCCCTCGAGGTTGAGGCCGGCCGCTCGCAGCTTGGCGACCACCACCTGGTTGCGTTCGGAGGCAAAGAACTCGGTGACGCTCTGGGCGATGGTGGGCCCGATGCCGTCGATGGCGGCGATCTCGTCGACCGAGGCGGCCTCGATGGCGTCGAGGTGTCCGAGCCCGTCGGCGAGCGCCCGGGCGCCGGTGGGACCCAGGTGTCCGATGTTGAGTCCCACGAGGAGATTTGCGAGCGGACGGTCGCGCGAGGCGTCGATGGCGGCTCGGAGGTTCTCGACCGACGTGGCCCCGAAGCCGTCGCGTCCGAGCAGCTGGTCGAAGTCGAACGAGTAGAGGTCGCCGATGTCGGAGATGAGGCCCATGTCGACGAAGAGCTGGACCCGTTGCTCGCCCAACCCCTCGATGTCCATGGCGCCGCGCGAACCGAAGTGCTCGATGCGGCCGGTGCGCTGCGCCGGGCAATCGAGGTTGGTGCAGAAGTGGTGGCCCTCACCGTCGAGCCGCACCAGCGGGCCGCCACAACGGGGGCAGTCGGTGGGAAAGGTCCACACCGGCAGGTCGTCGGGGCGCTCGGCAAGGACCGGACCCACCACCTCGGGGATGACGTCGCCGGCCTTGCGCACGATGACGGTGTCGCCCGGGCGTACGTCCTTTGCCGCCACCTGGATCTGGTTGTGGAGGGTGGCGAGCCCCACCGTGGAGCCGCCGACGAACACCGGGTCGAGGACCGCGAACGGCGTGGCCTTGCCGGTGCGGCCGATGGAGACCTCGATGTCGATGAGCGTGGTGCTGCGCTCCTCGGGAGGGAACTTGAAGGCGATGGCCCAGCGCGGTGCTTTGCTGGTGACGCCCAACCGCTGGCGGCGGGCCAGGTCGTCGACCTTCACCACCACCCCGTCGATCTCGTAGGGCAGGTCGTGGCGGTGCTCCTGCCAGTGGCGGCAGAACGCCTCGACGTCGTCGAGCCCCGACAGGGTGCGGATCTCGGGGTTCACCGGCAGACCGAGGCTGGCGATGTAGTCGAACGTGTCGGCGTGACGCTCGAACGAAGGGCCGCCCTCGAGCTCGCCCATCTGGTAGCACCACAGGTGCAGCCCGCGCGAGGCGGTGACGGCGGCATCCTTCTGCCGGAGCGACCCCGCCGCCGTGTTGCGGGGGTTGACGTAGCGCCGGAGCCCCGCCTCCTCCTGTCGCTCGTTGAGCGCATCGAAGGTGGCGATGGGCATGTAGACCTCGCCCCGGATCTCGATGCGCGCGGGGACATCGCCGGTGAGCCGGTCGGGCAGGCCGGTGAGCGAGCGGACGTTCTCGGTGACGTCCTCTCCGACGCGCCCGTCGCCCCGGGTGGCGGCCTGCACCATCACCCCATCCACGTAGGTGATGGAGATGGCGACACCGTCGATCTTCAGCTCGCAGACGAACTCGACCTGCGGGTGGTCGTCGCCCTCCTCGGCGACGAGCCGCCGCTCGAGCCGCTCACCCCACGCCTGCAGCTCGGCGCGATCCATGGCGTTGTCGAGCGACATCATCGGCACGCGGTGCACCACCGGCGCGAACGTGGCCGATCGGGGCCCGCCGACGGTCTGGGTGGGCGAATCGGCCGTGACCAGGCTGGGAAAGAGGGCCTCGAGCTCGTTGAGCTGGCGAACCAGGGCGTCGTAGTCGGCGTCGGGGATCTCGGGCGCGTCGAGCTGGTGGTAGAGCCGGTTGTGGTGCTCGATCTGCCCGCGCAGGGCGGCGACCTCGGCCGCCGCCTCGTCGGGCACCTCGTCGGGGATCTGCTGGTCGTTCGCCGTCACGACTGAGAGCGTACGCACCCCCGGTGACGCTCACGGAGCGCCGGTGCTGGGCTTCGGGGCCGGCTCAGGCGCCGACGGCGAGGCGGACCCCGATGGCCTGCTCGTGCAGTCGAGCAGCGACCTGCCGGGTGAGGCCGATGACCTGCTCGGCCTGGGGCACCCCGTGGTTGGCCAGCCCGCAGGCGGGGGTGACCATGGCATGGGTGCGCAGCAGGACGGGGTCGCACCCGCCCTGCACCAGCTCGCACCACGCCGCCGAGAGCTGACGCCACAGGCGCCCCGGGCTCGAGCCGATGGGCTCGTCGGTGGGCACGGCGCCCCAGGCGATCCAGCCGCCGTCGTCGAGGAACCGTCCGAGGGTCGCCCCCACGGTCTCGATGCCTTGGCCGAGCGGCGTGGAGATGATCTGTGAGCCCGCCTGGATGGCCAGCTTCCAGTCGGTGGGGCCGCAGCAGTGCAGCCCCGTGATGGCCCGCTGCTCGAGCACCGCCAGGGCACCCGACGTGAGGTCGATGGCCGCCTCGCGATCGAGCGGGAACTCGGGGTGCAGGAGGCCGGTGAGGCCGGGTTCGTCGAGGAACACCACGAGGTCGCACCCGGGTGCGGTGGCCGCGGCCAGATCGAGGAGCGCCTGGGCCCGGGCCCTGACCGCGGCCGACGCCACCGCGAACGCCGGCTCGGTGTCGGCACCGGCGGCGTTGAGGGCCAGGCCCAGGGTGACCGGACCGGTGAGCTGCAGCTTGATGGGGCCTTCGCGCTCGGCGACGGCGTCGAGGAAGCGCCGCACGGCCACGAACGGCTCGCCCTCGAGGTGCGGGTCGCCCACCGGAGCCGCCGGATCGAGCTCGTCGAGCACCAGGTCGAGCGACCCGTCGGGCTCGACGACGACACCCGGAACGCCCCACGCCGCCTGGGCGACCATGCCTTCGAGTGGTGATCGTTGCGGCAACGAGGGCGCGGCGGGTAGCCGCGTGTTGCGCTCGAGCACGAACGCCACAGCGGCGTCGACGTCGGTGTGCGGCAAGCTGCCGATGCCCGTGTCGACGCCCGGCACGAACTCGATCGTGCGACGCTGCGCTGCCCCCAGGATCACGTTCGTTCCCCCGCTCCTCGGTGTACTGCTCGGTTCCCCCAGCTACGGAATAGCCACCGGAGGGCCCGATGGGCAAATCTCAGCGGTGTGAACCTCGCTGGACCATGGCCGATCCGGGTGACGTGGGCGGTGCTCGCCGTGGCTCTCGGGCCAGCCCTCGACGCCACTCTGGCCGACCGCAGCCGCGCCATCTCGCTCCTCCTCACCGTCGTGTTGTGGGGGGTCTGGACGGTGGGTCTCGTGGCGGTGCTCGTACCGCGCACGATCGGGCTGACGTTCCTGCGCATCACCGCTCCTGCCGGTCTGGTGCTCGCGGTGTGGAGCGCGGCGTCGGAGGCCGACACGTGGGCCGCAGTGCTCGCGGTGCTGGCGGCCAGCGTCACCACCATGGTGGCCCTCTCCCCCACCACCGGCGACGCGTTCGTCAACGGCTCGGCCTACGGGCCCGAGCGCCGCTTCGCCCTCCGCGTCCCTGCATCCCTGCTGTTCGGGCCGCTGCAGCTCACGTGGTTCATCGTGGTGGCCGGAGCGCTCGCTGGTCCACTGCTGCTCGCCGCCGAGCGATGGGTGGCGGGCGCCATCGCCACCACGGTCGGCCTGCCGCTCGCCGCCCTCGCCAGCCGATCGCTGCACCAGCTGTCGCGGCGGTGGCTGGTGTTCGTGCCCGCCGGCGTGGTGGTGCACGACCCGACCGCGGTGGCCTCACAGCTGCTCCAGCGCTCGACCGTGCGCCAGATCGGCCCCGCACCGGCCGACACCACCGCACACGACCTCACCGGCGGCGCGCTCGGGCTGGCGCTGCTGATCGACCTGGCCGAGCCGGTCACCGTGGAGCCACGCCGTCGCCGTGGCGCAACCGTGCGCCCAGTCGAGACCGACCAGCTGTTGGTGACACCCACCCGGCCCGGAGCGGTGCTCCGCGAGGCCACCGCGCGGCGTCTCCCCGTCGGCTGACGCAACGGCGAGCGGCCCGCGTTTTGGGTGCGTTGAGGAACGAGTGCCGTTCCCCACCGCGCCCGAAATCGGCAGGCCCGGAGAGCGCGGGTCAGGAGCGGGCGATGCCGCTGCCGACCACGTGGTCGCCCTCGTAGATCACCACGCTCTGGCCCGGAGCGACCCGTCGGCGCGGCTGGTGCCACCGCACCACGTTGCCGTCGACCACGGCAGCCGCGGGCATGCCGTGTGCGCTCACCTGCACGCCGACCGAGCTCGTCGCCGCGCCAGCCACCCACTCCAGATCGTCGAGCTCGACGGTGGCGGCCAGCAGGTCGTTGGCGGTGCCGATGGTGACCCGCCTCTGGCGCACGTCGACCGCGACGGCGAACCGACGATCGTCGGAGCCCGACACGCCCAGGCCCTTGCGCTGGCCGATGGTGACGAGCTCGACCGCATCGACCTGCCCCACCGCTCGACCGGCACCGTCGACCACCTCGCCCGCGTGAAGCGGCATGCGATCGGCCAGGAAGCCAGCTCGCCCGGCGCCCGAGGTGATGAAGCACACGTCCTGGCTGTCGGGCTTGGTTGCCGTGCGCAGCCCGAGCTGGGTGGCAAGGGTGCGCACATCGTCCTTGGAGCGGTCGCCCACCGGGAACATGACCCGGGCCAGCTGCTGCTGGTCGAGCATGTGGAGGACGTAGGACTGGTCCTTGGCCGCATCGGCGCCACGAGCGACCCGAAGGGTGCCATCGGGACGAACTGCCACCTGCGCGTGGTGACCGGTGGCGACGGCGTCGAAGCCCAGCGCCATGGCCCGCTCGAGGAGGCGGTCGAACTTGAGGTGCCGGTTGCACTCGACGCACGGGTTCGGCGTGCGACCGGCGGCGTGCGCCGCCACGTAGGGGGCGACGACGTGCTCGGTGAAGTCGTCGCCGAAGTTGAACACGTGGTGGTCGATGCCCAGCTGCTGGGCGACCCGGCGGGCATCGTCGACGTCGGAGACCGAGCAGCAGCCCGAGTCGGACTCGCCGCCCCACAGCTTGAGGGTGACCCCCACGACGTCGTGGCCCTGGTCGCGCGACAGCGCCGCGGCGACCGACGAGTCGACACCGCCCGACATGGCAGCCATGACCCTCATCGACCGAGCCCCCGCAGACGCTCGACGGCGCCCACGACCGCGTCGACCGCGTGGTCGATCTCGGCGTCGGTGGTGGTGGCGCCGAGCGAGAGCCGCAGCGACCCCTTGGCCCGCTCGCGCGGCACGCCGATGGCGGCCAGAACGTGCGACGGGTCGAGGGCACCGCTGGCACACGACGACGCGGCCGACGCAGCCACCCCGGCCTGATCGAGCAGGAACAGCAGCGCCTCGTTCTCCACCCCGTCGATGCAGAGGTGGCACGAGCCCGCGACCTTGCCACCGCGGTCGGGGCGGCCACCGGCATCGACTCCGACCGCGGTCTCGGTCACGTCGGACAGTCGGGCCACGATCTCGTCGGCCAGCCGGTCGCGCAGACGGGCCACCCGGGCGACGGTGACGTCACGATCGGAGGCGGCGGCCACGGCGGCCGCGGCCATGGCGCCGATGCCGGCCACGTTCTGGGTGCCGCTGCGCCGCCCCCGCTCCTGGCCGCCACCCCTCAGCAACGGCGAGAGCGGCGTGCCGGCGCGCACGACGAGCGCGCCGACGCCCTGCGGGCCGCCGAACTTGTGGGCGCTGACCGACACGAGCTGCGCCGGCGCGGCGAGGGCAGCCACGTCGAGCCACGGGAAGGCCTGTACGGCGTCGGTGTGCAGCACGGCCCGCGGGGCACCCTCGGCCATCACCGCGGCCACAGCCGACAGGTCCTGCACCACACCGATCTCGTTGTTGGCGAGCATCACCGACACCAGGCACACCGACTCGTCGAGCACGTCGGCGAGTGCCTCGAGGTCGAGCCGAGCCATGGCGTCGACGGCCACCACTCGTCCGCCAAGCGCCTCGACGGGGTCGAGCACGGCGTGGTGCTCGATGGCCGAGCACACCACCACCCCACCCGCCGCGGCGTGCACCCCGGCGATGGCCAGGTTGTCGGCCTCGGTGCCGCCGCCGGTGAAGACGACCTCGCCGGGGCGACAACCCAGCA
>JAENWR010000054.1 GCA_016649895.1 Acidimicrobiia bacterium
CAGGCGATGCTCAACTCGATGACGCCCGAGCAGCGCGCCCAGCTGCAGGGGCTGTCCGAGCAGCTGCTCGAGGACATGGACCTGGCGTTCCAGGCCGACCAGCTGTCGCGCAACCTCCAGGCGGCGTTCCCCAACATGGGCTGGGACCGCAGCGCCAACTTCCGGGGCCAGGATCCGCTCGGGTTCGCCGAGGCCGCTCAGATGATGCAGGAGCTGGGCGACATCGATCAGCTCGAGAACCTGCTGCGGGGCGCTACCAACCCGGGGGCTCTCGCCGAGGTCGACATCGACCGTGCGCGTGAGCTGCTCGGCGAAGACGCCGCGAAGAGCCTCGGCCGCATGGCCGAGCTGGCCAAGATGCTCGAAGAGGCCGGGCTCATCGAGAACAAGGAGGGCCGTTTCGAGCTGACGCCCCGCGCCATCCGCCGGCTCGGTCAGAACGCGCTCAACGACCTGTTCAAGAAGCTCGCCCAGGACAAGATGGGCCGCCACCAGCTCGAACGCACCGGCATCGGCCACGAGCGCGAGTACGACACCAAGCCCTACGAGTTCGGCGACCCGTTCAACCTCCACATCGAGCGCACGGTGCGCAACGCGGTCCGGCGCTCCGGGGGCGGCACGCCGGTGCGGCTCCTGCCCGAGGACTTCGAGGTCGAGCGCACCGAGCAGCTCACCCGCTCGTCCACCGTGTTGATGCTCGACCTGTCGCTCTCGATGCCGATGCGCGACAACTTCCTGCCCGCCAAGAAGGTGGCCATGGCGCTGCACTCGCTCATCTCGAGCCAGTTCCCGCGCGACTTCCTCGGCATCGTCGGGTTCTCCGAGGTTGCCCGCGAGCTGAAACCCGAGCAGCTCCCCGAGGTGTCGTGGGACTTCGTCTACGGCACGAACATGCAGCACGCGTTCATGCTGAGCCGCCAGCTGCTGGCCCGCCAGACCGGCACGAAGCAGATCATCATGATCACCGACGGCGAGCCCACCGCCCACATCCTCGACAACGGCGAGCCGTTCTTCAGCTACCCGCCGGTGCGCGAGACCGTCGACGCCACCCTGCAGGAGGTGGCCCGCTGCACCCGCGACGGCATCCGCATCAACACCTTCATGCTCGACGCCAACGGCTACCTCCAGCAGTTCATCGAGCGGCTCACCCAGATGAACCGTGGGCGGGCGTTCTTCACCACGCCCGAGGACCTGGGCGACTACGTGCTCGTCGACTTCATCGAGCAGAAGCGCCAGATGTCGCGCGGCCGCGCCCGTGGGGCCTGAGCGCCGCAGAGCGTCGTGGGTGGCGGTGCTCCTCACCGCAGCAGTGCTCCTCGCCTCGTGCGGTGGAGGCGACGACGACGGTGGCGATGGCGCCGCGCCGTCGACGACGGGGCCGACCGGCCCGGGCTCCACCTCCACGAGCGACGCAGCAACCACCACCTCGAGCTCGACCACCACCTCCACGTCGTCGACGACGACCACCGCGCTGCCGCCTCCACCTCCGCCCCCGCCCAAGGACCGGCCACCCGAGATCCACTCCGGGCTGCCATTGGTGCCCACGACGACCACCTTGCCGATCGATCGGGCGATCGATCCCCCGCCGGCACTTCCGCCACCGCCGCCACCGCCGGGGCGCAACAGCGTCTTCGTCCTCGGCGACTCGGTGTTCCTTGGCACCACCCGCGCCATCCCTCACGCGCTGAGCGACTGGGTCGTCACCTACGACGCCGTCGGGAGTCGCCGGCTGGCTCAGGGGATCGACGTGCTCGCCGCCCGGCGCGGCGAGATCGGCGAGGCGGTGGTCATCCACCTCGGGAACAACTACATCGAGCGCGAGCGCGACGGCTACGGCAGCCAGATCGACGAGGCGATGACGGTGCTGCACGGGGTCCCCCGGGTGGTGTGGGTGACGGTGTCGGAGGTGAGCGACAGCCGTCGTGAGATCAACGCGGCCATCCGCGAGGCGGCCACCCGGTGGCCCACGATGCGGGTGGCCGACTGGGCCCCGATCATCGAGTGGCTACCCCACCTGGCGTGGGACGGGATGCACCTCACCCCGGAGGGCCGCCGTGAGGTAGCCGCGCTGATTGACCGCACCTTGGGCGAGATCGTCCCCGATTGACCCGAGTCGATCGGGGGACGATCGACCCAAGTTCTCGTCAGGGGTTGCGTTGTGGCCCGAAAGGGGCGATGATCACACCGTTGTAATTACGTCTGTGCTATTGGGCGTCCGCCATTCGGACTGGGGACTCCGGCTGGTTGCAGGTACCAGCGGGCGAAGACCATCGACACGGCCACACGGCCACACACCCCGAGGAGGTCGACACATGCGAGAGCTCACTGTCGACGAACCCGTTGACAAGGGTTGGCAAGACTACGCGAACTGTCTCGGGGTCGACCCCGATCTGTTCTTCCCCGAGCGAGGAGCGTCCACCCGCGAGGCGAAGGAGGTCTGCAAGGGGTGCGTCGTGCGCATCGACTGCCTCGAGTACGCGCTGGCCAACGGCGAGAAGTTCGGCATCTGGGGTGGGATGAGCGAACGTGAGCGCCGTCGGATCCGGCGGCAGCGGGCGCTGGCCCGTGGCACCGCGGTGGCCATCAACCCCGCCTCGGCCTGATCCGTCCGCCGGCGGCCTCGAGCCGAGCCTCGATCGTGCGCGCATCGTCGAGGTCGAGCTCGGGCCAGCGGTGGCGCGCCACGGCGCCGAGCACCTCACGGGGAACGAGCCCCACGAGTTCGGCTCGGGCCACAGCCGTACGTCGGGCTACCAGGTCGTAGGCGACGGCGGGCCCCACACGTTCCGGCGCCACCAGGTTCATCGACACCTGCACCCCGTCGCCCACGGCCAACCCGAGGGTGCGCAGGTCTGGTCTACGGATCTCGCGTGCGATCCGCCGGGCCACGTCGAGGTCCGGTTCGGCGAGCCACACGTTGTAGGCCACGAGGACGGGGCGTTGGCCGACGGCACTGGCCCCGGCCGACGGATGGGGCGCTGCCGGTCCGTGGTCGGGGACGAGCGTGGTGAACGCCCCCCGCCGTACCTCGGGCAGCGTGCGCTCGTCGCCGTAGACGAAGCAGGGCACGCCCAGCTCGTCGGCCGACCATCTCGCATAGTCGTCGCGGGCGGCGATGGCGTCGGCCGGGGTGCTGCCGCCGAGCGCCACGAAGGGGACGACGTCGACGACGCCGATGCGCGGGTGCACGCCGGAGTGCGAGCGCAGGTCGATCGTGTCGACGGCCGTGCGGGCGACCGCCCGGATGGCGTCGGTGCCCACCAGTGTGAGAACGCTGCGGTGGTGATCAGCGTCGCGGTGCAGGTCGAGCAGAGCGTCGCCGGCGCTGGCCACGAGGGCGTCGATGGTGGCCTGGTCGCGGCCCTCGCTGATGTTCACCACGCACTCGATCACGCACGGAAGGTTGGCACGCGCCGCCTCCGTCACCCTCAGCGGCGATGCCTACCCACCAGGTTGCGGGGCTATCGTCGGAGGCATGAACCTTGGACCGACAGAACTCGCCATCGTGCTCGTCATCATCCTCGTGCTCTTCGGCGGCGCCAAGCTGCCGAAGCTGGCTCGCTCCCTGGGCCAGGCCCAAAAGGAGTTCCGCCACGGGATGGACGAGGGTATGGCCGACGATGAGCAGGGCAGCACCCCGAGCTCGACCACCAACCCGAGCTCGACCACCAACCCGAGCTCGACCACCAACCCGAGCTCGACCACCAACCCGTAGCGCTGCCGCCGTCGGATCGACGGCTGGTCGCGCTTCTCAGAGCACTCGAGCCGTCAGGCCTTGGCCTCGGCCGCCAGGCGTCGGCTGCGCAGGATGCGCCGACGTTCGCGCTCTGAGGTCGCACCCCACACGCCGTGGTCGATGCGGTTCTCCAGGGCGTACTCCCGACAGGGGTCCTTCACCGGGCACTCGGCGCAGATGCGCTTCGCGACCTCGACTCCTACACCGTCACTCGGGAAGAAGAGCGACGGGGGGCGGTCGTTGCAGAGCCCCTCTGCCATCCAGTCGTTGTCCATCTCGCCTCCGATCTGACATGTATACGACGGCGCCGGCCGGAAAGTTCCTAGGGAAAGGTAAGAATCCGGTGAGCAGGCCGCGGCGGTAGGGTGGTCGCCCAGCCACCCATGCAGGTAGGAGATCCCATGTCCGAGCAGACCGCCGAGGAGTACGAGCCGCCGCGTGGAAGCGTGGTTGTCGTCTACCTCGGCCCGGTGGCCCCGCACTGGGAGATCCGTGGCGAGTTCGGCGAGCAGCGCGTGATCGACGGCTTCCGCACCCGCGTGATGGCCCGCCTGCTCCTCCTGCCGCCGCACGACCCGCAGTTCCGCCGCAACCGCGAGCGCGTCGCCCGCGATGCCGAGCGCGAGAACCTCACGCTGCGCTGGGACCTCGGCCTCCCCGAAGAGGACTAGCCCACTCCACATGTCGTCGCCGTCGACCATCGTCGGTGTCGACCTGGGCGGCACCAAGATCTACGCGGTCGCGGTCGTCGACGGTGAGGTCGTCGCCACCGCCAAGCGCTCCACCCCTCGGGTGGGCGGTCCCGCCGCCGTGCTCGAACGCGTCGCCGACACCATCGACAAGCTCGGGGTGGCGGGCGCCGTCCGCCGCATCGGCGTGGGTGGGCCGGGACCGTCGATCGCCGGCAGTAGTCTGCTCGGCCCGGCGGCGAACCTGCCGGGCTGGGACCGCCCGGTCGACATCGCCGGCGCTCTGCGGCGCCGGTTCGCCGACGCGGAGGTGCGGGTCGACAACGACGTGAACGCTGCGGCGCGCGCCGAGTGGCTCCACGGTGCCGGAGCGGGTGCCGACGACCTGTTGGCCGTCTTCGTCGGCACCGGGGTGGGTGGGGGTGTGGTGCTCGACGGGCGGGTACGTCGGGGTGCGGCGGGCCTTGCCGGCGAGATCGGCCATCTGGTCGTGGTGCCCGATGGCGAGCCGTGCGGTTGCGGCGGGCGGGGCCACCTCGAGGCCTACGCCGGACGGGCCGGCATCGAGCGGATCGCACGTCGCCGCCACGCCGAGGGGGAGGCAACGGCACTCGTGGAGCTGGCCGGCGACGGGCGGATGAAGTCGAGCGTCATCGCCGCTGCCGTCGCCGACGGCGATGCGATGGCCGTCGAACTGGTCGACCGGGCGGCTGATGTCGTTGGCCAGGCCGTGGCGTCGGTCGCGCTCGTGGTCGACGTGGCGCTCGTGGCCGTCGGGGGTGGTTTGGCCGAGCGGTTCGGTGAGCCCTTCCTCCGTCGGATCGAGGCGGCAGCGGCAACGGCGCTCCCGTGGCCGTCGCCCGTGCGTGTGGTGCCCACGGTGCTCGGTGACGTGGCCGGCGGGCTCGGAGCGGCGCTGCTCTTCGATGAGGAGCGCTCATAGCATGAGCGCCATGGACGTCGTCACCGAGGCCGACCACCCGAGCCGCCTCATCAACCGTGAGCTGTCCTGGCTCGACTTCAACGCGCGGGTGCTCGAGCTGGCCGAGGACCCATCGGAGCCGCTCCTCGAACGGGCTCGCTTCCTCGCCATCTTCAGCGGCAACCTCGACGAGTTCTTCCAGGTGCGGATCGCCGGCATCAAGGACCAGGTGGCGGCGGGCCTCGGCCGACGCAGCGCCGACGGGCGGACCCCGGCCCAGCACCTGGTCGACATCCGTGATGCCCTCGAGCCGCTGCTGGTGCGCCTAGAGGCGGCGTACCGCGAGCAGGTGGCGCCCGCTCTCGAGGCCGAGGGCATCGTGATCGCCGACGTCGACACGCTCGACGACGACGATCGCAAGTACCTCGACGAGGAGTTCGACGCCCGCATCTTCCCGGTCCTCACGCCGCTGGCCGTCGATCCCGGGCACCCGTTCCCCTACATCTCCGACCTCTCGCTCAACCTCGCGGTCGTTGCCCGCAACCCCGATTCCGGCGAGGTGCGCTTCGCTCGGGTGAAGGTGCCGAACCTGCTGCCGCGGTTCGTGCCATTGCCCGACGGGCAGCGGTTCGTGCCTCTCGAGCAGGTCATCGGGGCCAACCTCGTCAAGCTGTTCCCCGGGATGGCCATCGACGAGCAGATCGCGTTCCGTGTCACCCGCAACGCGGATCTGACCCTGCAGGACGAGGAGGCCGACGACCTCCTGGCCGCCGTCGAGCTCGAGCTGCGGCGGCGGCGATTCGGGCGGGCGGTGCGGCTCGAGATCGACGCCCGCATGTCCAACAAGGTGCGTGAGCTGCTCGTGCGCGAGCTCGAGCTCGAGCCCGACGACGTCTACGAGCACCTCGGACCGCTGGGGCTGCAGGGACTCGACACGCTCCACGACCTCGACCGCCCCGACCTCAAGTTCGCGGTGTGGCCACCTCTCACCCAGTACCGATTGGCCGACCGTGACGAGGGACCGGTCGACTTCTTCGACGAGCTTCGACGGGGCGACGTCCTCGTGCACCACCCCTACGCGTCGTTCTCGTCGTCGGTCGAGGAGTTCGTGCGGCAGGCCGCGATCGACCCGCACGTGCTGGCCATCAAGCTCACGCTCTACCGCACGTCGGGCGACAGCCCCATCATCGAATCGCTCATCCGCGCCGCCGAAGGGGGCAAGCAGGTGGCGGCGCTGGTCGAGCTCAAGGCCCGCTTCGACGAGAAGGCCAACATCGAATGGGCGCGGCGGCTCGAGCAAGCCGGCGTGCACGTCGCCTACGGGTTCCTCGACCTCAAGATCCACACCAAGACGGCGCTGGTCGTGCGCAACGAGGCCGATCGGATCCGCCGCTACTGCCACATCGGGACGGGCAACTACAACCCGAAGACGGCACGGAGCTACGAGGACCTCGGCCTGCTGTCGGCCGACGACGAGCTCGGGGCCGACCTCACCCAGCTGTTCAACTTCCTCACCGGGTTCTCCCGCGAGGTCGAATACGAGCGGCTCATCGTGGCGCCGGCGTGGATGCGTGACCGGCTCGTCGAGCTGGTGAGAGGTGAGGTGGCGGCCGGGCCCGACCGCGGCCGGATCATCATGAAGATGAACGCCCTCGTCGATCCGGTGATGATCGACGAGCTGTACCGGGCGTCGCAGGCGGGGATCCCCATCGACCTGATCGTGCGCGGCATCTGCTGTCTCCGACCCGGGGTGCTGGGCCTGTCGGAGAACATCGCGGTGAGGAGCATCGTCGGGCGCTACCTCGAGCACTCGCGGGTATACCACTTCGCCAATGGAGAGGGACCAGGGGAGCCTGCGTACCACATCGGGTCGGCCGACCTGATGCCCCGCAACCTCGATCGTCGCATCGAGGCGCTCGTGCGCATCGAGGACCCGGCGCTGGTCGACAGGGTTCGCCAGATCCTCGAGGTGAACCTGGCCGACGACCAGCAGGCGTGGGTCCTCGGCGCCGATGGTTGCTGGGTGCGCACGGTGGGTTCCGCCGGGGTCAGCGCCCACGCCCAGCTGCGCGAACTGGAGCTGGCGCGGGTGCGACGTCCGTCGTGATGGTGCGGGCCGCTGGCGCGGTGCTGTGGCGGCGCGGTGCGGGTTCTGAGGGTGTCGAGTCGATCGAGGTGCTCGTCGTGCACCGGCCTCGCTACGACGACTGGTCGCTTCCCAAGGGCAAGCTCGACGACGGCGAGACGTGGCACGACGCGGCCCGGCGCGAGGTGCAGGAGGAGACGGGCATCGTGGGCGAGCTCGGAGCCGAGCTCAGCGGGTGCGCCTACCGGGTGCCGGCGGGGCCGAAGGCGGTGCGCTACTGGGCGATGGAGGTGGACACCGGTTCTGGGGACGACTTCGTCGCGAACGACGAGGTCGACGCCGTGCGCTGGTGCGGGGTGGCCGAGGCTTCGGCTGTGGTCCACCAGCCCACCGACCGGATCGTGCTCGGCTCGTTCGGCATGGGTCTGTCTGCGAACCTGGTGCGGTGACCGACCGCTTCCCCACCTGGCGCACGATCCCCCACGACCCGGCCGACTGGTTCAGCCCCGAGGAGCTCGAGCGCTCCCGCTCCTACCAACGACCGCTCGCCCGCCTTCGCATCCTCCGAGTGATGCTGGGACTCGTCACGATCGGGGCGATCGTCGCGTTCGAGGCGGGACCGTCGGCGGTCGACCGCCTCGACCTCACCAACTGGGTGCTCCAGCTGCTGGCCGTGGTGCTCCTGCTCGAGGTGGTGGCACTGGCCTACAACCCGGCGCTCGACTGGTGGGTCGACCTGGTGCACGACAAGAAGTGGGGGCTGTCGACCCAGACACCGGGTGGGTTCGTCGCCGATCAGGCGAAGAGCTTCGTGGTCGGCATCGTCATCAACCTGGTGCTGCTCGTGCCGTTGTATGCGCTCATCCGCGGTACCGAGCTGTGGTGGCTGTGGGGGTGGATCCTGCTGCTGGTGTTCAGCGTGGGGCTGGGGTTCCTCTATCCGGTGGTGATCGCTCCGATCTTCAACAAGTTCACGCCGCTCGCCGACGAGGACCTCGCCGGCCGGATCGGCGCCATCGCCGAGCGGGCCGAGGTCGACATCGAGGGCGCGTTCGTGGCCGACGAGAGCCGGCGATCGACCCGCGACAACGCCTACGTCGCCGGGCTGGGTGCCACTCGGCGGGTGGTGCTGTTCGACACGATCCTCGAGCACCCGCCGGAGGTCGTGGCCCAGGTGGTCGCCCACGAGGTGGGGCACTGGCGGCTCGGCCACCTGCGCAAGCAGATCCCTCTCGCAGGTGTGCTGTCACTCGCGCTCATGGTCGGGCTGCGGGTGCTCGCCGAGTGGGATGGGCTGTGGTCGTGGGCGGGCGTCGACGGGATCGGTGATCCTGCGTCGTTGCCGATCCTGCTCGTGGCCATGCAGATCGGGTTCGGGGGGATGGGGCTCGGGATGAGCTGGGTGTCGAGGGCGTTCGAGCGGCAGGCCGACGTGCAGGCGCTCGAGCTGCTCGGTGAGCCGGAGCTGATGCACGACATGTTGCGGCGGCTCCATGTGAAGAACCTGGCTGATCTGGATCCGAGCCGGCTCAAGCGCTGGAACGCCTCGCACCCGCCCGCGGCCGAGCGGATGGAGCTCGTGCGGGGCTGGGTCGCCGCCCACTGACCCGGTGGAACGGTCCGAGCTCGACGAGGCTCCCGACTGTTAGCGACTCGTTCACCGTCCGTTCAGCGGACCCGCCCGACCCCGCAACCTGCCCTCCGTACGGTGTGCGACATCACCTCACAGGTGCACCTACACCCAAGGCCCAAGGAGGGCACCCCCGTGAAGCACACCACACGCCGCACCACCTGGCTCCTCGCCATGCTGGCTGCCGTGTCCCTCATCGCCGCCGCCTGCGGCGATGACGACGGGGACGCCGGCGCCAACGGCAACGGCCAGACGAGCGACCTCACCGGCTCGGTGGTCGTCTCCGGCTCGTCCACCGTCGAGCCCATCTCGGTGGCGGTCGCCGAGAAGTTCAACGCCGACAACCCCGACGTCGACGTCCCCGTCGACGGACCCGGCACCGGCGACGGCTTCGAGCTGTTCTGCGCCGGCGAGACCGCCATCAACGATGCCTCGTCGAAGGTGAAGGACGAGCAGATCGCGGCGTGCGAGGAGAACGGCGTCGAGTTCATCGAGCTGTGGATCGGCAACGACGGCCTCTCGATCATGACCAACGAGGCCAACGAGGAGATGTCGTGCGTGTCGCTGGCCGACATCTACGCCCTCATCGGCCCCGAGTCGCAGGGCTTCGACAACTGGAGCGATGCCCAGGACCTGGCCGACGAGCTCGGCTCGGAGACCACGTTCCCCGACGCCCCCCTGGCCATCACCGGCCCGGGTGAGGAGTCCGGCACCTTCTCCAGCTTCGTCGAGATCGTCATCGAGGAGTTCAACGAGGACCGCGGCGCCGACGCCACGACCCGCCCCGACTACCAGTCCTCGGGCGACGACAACGTCATCATCCAGGGCATCCAGGGCAGCGACACCAGCCTCGGATGGGTCGGCTTCGCCTTCGCCCGCGAGGCCGAGGGCGTCAAGATCCTCGAGGTCGACGGCGGCGACGGTTGCGTCGAGCCCACCGACGAGACGGTGGCCGATGGCTCCTACCCGATCGCCCGCCCGCTGTTCATCTACGTGAACGCGGCCATGGCCGACGAGAACCCCGCCCTGGCGGCATTCGTCGACTTCTACCTCAACGGCGGCGTCGAGTCGGTCGGCGAGGTCGGCTACGTGCCCCTCGCCGACGAGGACCTCGAGGCCACGCGAGCCCTCTGGGAAGGCCGCACCACCGGCGCCCAGTAGGCGTCCACCGCCACGCACCTCCACCCCCGATGACCGGGACGCCAACGTATTGTTGGCGTCCCGTTCACCGTTCGTTCACCTCGTGCGGGGTGGCGCGCAACCTGACCTCCTTACGGTCGGGTGCATGCCGCTTCGCTCCACCCATTGGATGGCCGTGACGCTCGCACTCGCTCTGCTCGCCACCGCGTGTGGTGCCCCAGACGCCTCCGACAGCACACAGCTCCGGGGCTCGGTCGTCGTCTCCGGCTCGTCCACCGTCGAGCCCATCTCCGTGGCCGTCACCGAGAAGTTCGATGCCGGCGCCGGCCACCAGGTGTCGCTCGCCGTGGACGGCCCCGGCACCGGCGATGGCTTCGAGCTCTTCTGCGGGGGCCAGGTCGCCATCAACGACGCCTCGTCCAAGATCAAGCCCGAGCAGATCGCGGCGTGCGAGGAGAACGGCGTCGAGCTCATCGAGCTGTGGATCGGCAACGACGGCCTCACGCTCCTCACCAGCGAGAGCAACGACCACATCTCGTGTCTCACGCTCGCCGACGTCTACGTCCTCATCGGCCCTGAGTCGCAGGGGGTCGACAACTGGAGCGATGCCCAGGACCTGGCGGTCGAGCTCGGCTCGGACACCACGTTCCCCGACGCGCCGCTGGCCGTCACGGGTCCCGGCGAGGAGTCCGGCACATTCGTGAGCTTCGTCGAGCTGGTCATCGAGGACTTCAACGAGGACCGCGACGTCGACGCCACGACCCGCCCCGACTACCAGTCGTCGGCCGACGACAACGTCATCATCCAGGGGGTCCAGGGCAGCGACACCAGCCTCGGTTGGGTCGGCTTCGCCTTCGCCCGCGGGGCCGAGGGCGTGAAGATCCTCGAGGTCGACGGCGGCGACGGCTGCGTGCGCCCCACCGACGAGACGGTCGCCGACCGCAGCTACCCGATCTCGCGGCCGCTCTACATCTACGTCAACGCCGCCATGGCCGACGAGAACCCCGCCCTCGACGCCTACGTCGATCTGTACCTCGACGACACGGGCATCAGCTCGGTCCGTGAGGTCGGCTACGTGCCTCTCGCCGACGAGGACCTCGCGGCCACCCGCTCCCGGTGGCACGAACGAATCGTGGGCCCGGCATGAGCACCTTCACCGTCGAGGACCTGCGGGGCGATGTCCGACGGGTGCGCCGCGACCGCCAGGTGCGCTGGTTCGTCCTTGGCGCCGCGACGCTCTCGATCCTCATCAGCGTGCTCATCGTGGGCTCGCTCCTCGGAGAAGCGTGGACGTTCGTGTCGCAGGTCGAGATCGCCTCGCTGTGGACCGACGGCTGGTTCCCCCGGCGGGGCATGTACGACGTGCGCACCATCTTCGTCGGCAGCCTCCTCGTCACCGCGGTGGCGATGCTGGTGGCCGTCCCGATCGGACTTGGCTCGGCCATCTACCTCGCTGAGTACGCCTCGTCCCGAGTCCGCCGCATCCTGAAGCCGGCGCTCGAGATCCTCGCCGGCATCCCGAGCGTGGTGCTCGGCGTGTTCGCACTGCGGTTCATCTCCCCCGACATCGTCCAGCGGCTGATCAGCGACGCGACGCAGTTCAACGTGCTGGCTGCGGGCATCGGCGTCGGCATCCTGACGATCCCGCTCATGGCGTCGATCTCCGAAGACGCCATGAGCTCGGTGCCCGACACGCTGCGCGAGGCGTCATACGGGATGGGCGCCCGCAAGATCACCACCGTCGTGCGCGTCGTCATCCCCGGCGCCATCTCCGGGTTGGTGGCAGCGTTCATCATCGCCATCTCCCGGGCCATCGGCGAGACCATGGTGGTGCTCATCGCCGCCGGCGGCACTGGCGGCGCTCTCTACAGCCTCGACGTCACCGGCCCCGGCACCACGATGACGGCGGCGATCGCCTCACAGGCCGTGGGCACCGACCAGGTGCGCGGTGCGGCGCTCACCTTCCAGAGCCTCTTCTTCGTCGCCCTCCTGCTGTTCATCGTCACCCTCTTGCTCAACGTCGTCGCCAACCGCTTCGTGCGCCGCGTGCGCGAGAAGTACTGATCCCATGTTCCTGAGACGGGAGGATCGATGACGCTGCTCACCACGCCGAAGGACATCGCCGAGACCGCGGCGCGCGACGCGGTCGAACGCCAGCTCACCAGCGGCAAGGCCGACACCGCCGGGTTCGCCTTCCGGCTCCTCCTCCTGCTGGCTCTCGCCATGTCGGTCGTGGTCCTTGGGGTCCTGGTGGTCGACGTGACCACCAACAGCTGGGGCGTGGTCACCAACCGAGGCTGGGACTTCGTCACGAGCAAGCTGGCGTCGCAACCGGGCCAGGCGGGGGTCGTCCAGGGCCTGGTCGGCACGTTCTGGATCGGTGCGTTCGTCATCGCCATCGCCTTCCCGATGGGCGTCGCCGCCGCCATCTACCTCGAGGAGTACGCCCAGCGGGGCCGGTTCACCAACCTCATCGACCTCTCGATCCGCAACCTCGCCGGCGTGCCGTCGGTGGTCTACGGGATCCTCGGCCTCACCATCTTCGTGAAGCTCCTGCAGCCCCTCACCGGACCCGACGCCAACGGACGCACCCTGGTATCGGCCGGCCTCACGCTGGCCATCCTGGTGCTCCCCATCGTCATCATCACCTCCACCGAGGCCCTCCGGGCTGTGCCGAGCGGCCTCCGCGAGGCCGGCTTCGGCGTGGGCGCCACCCGCTGGGAGGTGGTGCGCCACCACGTGCTGCCCTACGCCGCCCCCGGCATCCTCACCGGCACGATCCTCGCCCTGGCGCGAGCGCTCGGCGAGGCCGCGCCGCTCATCCTCGTGGGCGCCACCACCGGCTACCTCAGCCGCGGCGACGACTTCCTCGACCTCACCGCACTGCGCGAGCGCTTCGCCGCCATGCCCACCCTCATCGCCAACTGGGCGAGCCAACCCGGCGCCGAATGGGAGTCGAACACCTCGGCGGCGATCCTCGTCCTCCTCGTCGTCGTCCTGCTGGCCAACACCGCGGCGATCCTGCTGCGCAACCGCTTCGAATCCAAGAGAAGGTGACCGAGATGGCCCAGATCCGCTCCGCGACCACCGCCGTGGCCGAGCCAGCTGTCGACCTCAGCACCAACACGCACCGCCCCGAGCGCGACCCCGACGCCGCGAAGGTGGTCTTCGACATCGACGAGCTCAACGTGTTCTACGGCGCGTTCCGTGCCGTGCGCGACGTGTCGTTCGACGTCCGTCAGCAGGAGATCACCGCCCTCATCGGCCCGTCGGGCTGCGGCAAGTCCACCGTGCTGCGGTGTCTCAACCGCATGAACGACCTCATCGACATCGCCCGGGTCGATGGCGCCATCCGCTTCCACGGCGTCGACCTGTACGACCCGCGGGTGAACCCGGTCGAGGTGCGGCGCCGCATCGGCATGGTGTTCCAGAAGCCCAACCCGTTCCCGAAGTCGATCTACGACAACGTGGCCTACGGGCCGCGCATCGCCGGAGCCAAGAAGGCCGACCTCGACGACGTCGTGGAGAAAGCCCTGCGCGGTGCCGCTCTCTGGGACGAGGTGAAGGACCGTCTCCACGCCTCGGGCCTTGGGCTCTCCGGCGGCCAGCAGCAGCGCCTCTGCATCGCCCGGGCGATCGCCACCGAGCCCGAGGTGCTCCTCATGGACGAGCCGTGCTCGGCGCTCGACCCCATCGCCACGGCCCGCATCGAGGACCTCATGCAGGAGATCAAGGACCGGTTCACGATCGTGATCGTCACCCACAACATGCAACAGGCGGCACGGGTCAGCGACATGACGGCGTTCTTCACCGCTGAGGTGAACGACACCAGCGACACCCGTACCGGGCTCCTCGTGGAGTACGCCCCCACCGAGAAGATCTTCTCGAGCCCGGCCGACGAACGGACGGAGAACTACGTCACCGGGCGCTTCGGTTGAGATGGGTATGAGCCTACGCGGCCACTACACCGCCGAGCTCGAGCAACTGCGATTGCAGGTCGAGCTGATGGCTGTCCGGGTCGAGCAGAACCTCGAGCGGATGCGCGCTGCCCTCGAGGAGGGTGCGCCCTCGCTGCACGCCGAGGCGGCACGGGTCGACCGCGAGGTCGACGCCATGAACGTGTCGCTCACCGAGCGCTGCTACGAGCTCATCGCACGCGAGGCCCCGGTGGCGTCAGACCTGCGGCTCATCGTGTCGGTGGTGCGGGTGCTCAACGAGCTCGAGCGCATCAGCGACCACGCCGTTCGGATCTGCAGCGATGCCGATGGCGAGGCGCTGGCCCCTCCGGGCTCGCGGCTCTACGACCTGCTCATCACCATGGGTGACGAGGCGCTCGAGCGTTTCCACGTGGCGCTACGGGCGTCGGGGTCGAACGACCTCGACCTGGCCGAGGGTCTCGCCACGGGCTCCCCTCTGTCGGACGCGCTGCACGCCCGCCTCATCCGTGAGCTCCTCGACATCGACGGCCCCGACGCCGTGGCCGACGCCCTACGCGTTGCCGCGGTGGCCCGCTCGCTCGAGCGCATCAGCGACCACACCTCGGTCGTCGGCGCCCGCGTCCGCTACCTCATCACCGGCGACCCCGCCCACCTCGCGGCCGAGAGCCGATGAACCACACTGGAGACCTCAGCGCGATGACCGAGACATCAGGGGAGCCCATGGGCCAGGTGCGCAAGCAGTTCCACGAGGAGCTCGACGAGCTGCAGCGTGAGATCGTCCGCGCCGCGGCGATGGTGACCGAGACGATCCCACGTGGTACCGAGGTGCTGCTCGACAGCGACCTCGAAGGCGCCCAGGCCCTCATCGACAACGACGACGAGCTCGATCTGCTGTCGCTCGAGATCGAGGAGCTCGCGGTGCGGGTGCTCACGCTCCAGCAGCCGATGGCGTCGGACCTGCGAGCAGTGGTCACCGCCCTGAAGATGAACGGCGAGATCGAGCGCTCCGGCGATCTGGTGGTCAACATCGCCAAGGGCGCACGGCGCATCTACGGGGTGCAGTTCAACCCGAGGACGCGCGGCATCATCGAGCAGATGAGCGAGGAGGCGGTCCGCCTCACCCGCTTCGCCATCGACGCCTACGTCGAACGCAACGCCAGCCTCGCCGGTGCGCTCGACGACATGGACGACCGCCTCGACGGTCTCAACAAGGAGTTCGTGCGGGTCATCTTCGAGGCTCACAACGACGGCGAGATCACCCTGCAGGCCGCGGTGCAGCTCGCGCTCGTTGGTCGCTACTACGAGCGCATCGGCGACCACGCGGTGAACGTCGGCGGCATGGTGCAATACATGGTCACCGGCTGGATGCCCGAGCACACCGGTGCGGCCCGCGCCCGTGCCCGCCACGAGGGCACGATCGACCGCAGTCCCGGCGACCAGGTGAGCGAATGACCCAGGTCCTCCTCGGCTTCGTCGTGGGGGCGCTCGTCGCTGTCGTGGCCACGACCGTGCTCCATCGCCGGAGGTCGGTCGCACTCACGATCAGGCTCGCGGCGGCGACGGCTCGGCGCGACGAGGAGGCGAACGTGCGCCAGCAGCTGGCACAGGCGCTCGACGCCATCCCCGAGGGCGTCGCCATCTGCGACGTCGACGGCCGGATCGTGTTCCACAACGCCACGGGCTCGAACTACTCCGAGGCCCGCCACGGCGATGCTCTGGTCGAAGCGGCCATCGGCGAGCTCCTGGGTCGGGCGCTCGGCGGGGAGACCTACGTCGAGACCGTCGAGCTGTTCGGCCCGCCCCGCCGCACCCTCGTCATCACCGCGGTGCCACTCGACCCCGACACCGTCGGTCCGGGAGCGGTGGCGGTCATCGATGACGTCACCGAGCATCGCCGGCTCGAGGCGGTGCGACGAGATTTCGTCGCCAACATCAGCCACGAGCTGAAGACGCCCGTCGGTGCGCTGGCGCTCCTCGCCGAGACCCTCATCGACGAAGATGACCCGGCGGTCACGGCGCGGCTCGCCGGCCGCATGGTCACCGAAGCGCACCGGGTGGGCCGCACCATCGGCGACCTCCTCGAGCTGAGCTCCATCGAGGTCGAGGCCGACAAGGTGATCGAGGTGGTGCCGGTTCGCCAGATCCTCGCCGGCGCGGTGGGTCGCATCCGCCCCGCCGCCGACCAGCGCGGCATCAGGGTGGAGTTGGACGAGCCCGACGATGCGCTGCGCGTGCGCGGCGACCGCCGCCAGCTCGTGTCGGCTCTGTTCAACCTGTTGGACAACGCGGTGAAGTACTCCGAGGGGGGCTCGGTGGTACACACCCGGGCCGTCGGCCGGGGCGACGAGGTCGACATCGTCGTGGAGGACCACGGCATCGGCATCCCCTCGCGCGACCTCGAACGGGTCTTCGAGCGCTTCTACCGGGTCGACCAGGCCCGCAGTCGCCAGACCGGCGGCACCGGTCTCGGTCTCGCCATCGTGCGCCACGTCGTGAACAACCACGCGGGCGAGGTCGTTGTCACGTCCCGAGAAGGCGAGGGCTCCACGTTCACGCTGCGGCTGCCGGTCGGCACCGCTCCCGACCACCCCGAAGGCAGGAACCGATGAGTCAACCGGAGACGACGATCCTCGTGGTGGAGGACGAGGAGGCCTTCGTCGAGGCGCTCACCGTGGGGTTGAAGCGAGAGGGCTTCCGGGTGCACGTCGCCCGCGACGGCGCCGAGGCACTGTCCCTGTTCCCAGTGATCGCACCCGACCTCGTCCTCCTCGATGTGATGCTGCCGAAGGTGTCGGGCATCGACGTGTGCCGCGAGATCCGCAAGACCTCGAAGGTGCCCATCATCATGGTGACGGCCAAGGCGGCCGAGATCGACACGGTGGTTGGCCTCGAGGTGGGCGCCGACGACTACATCACCAAGCCGTACCGGTTGCGCGAGCTGGTGGCGCGCATGCGGGCGGTGCTGCGGCGGGTACCGGCCGAGCTGCCCCTGTCGCTGTCGGCCGAGTCGATGACCGTCGGCGACGTCACCATCGACCCCGAGGGCCACGAGGTGGTGGTGCGCGGCGAGACCGTCAACCTCCCGCTGAAGGAGTTCGAGCTGCTGGCGCTCCTCGTCGAGAACGCCGGCCGGGTCCTTCCCCGCGAGACGCTGATCGACCGGGTGTGGGGCCACGACTACGTGGGCGACACCAAGACCCTCGACGTGCACGTCAAGCGCCTCCGGTCGAAGGTGGAGGACGATCCGTCGTCGCCCACCCGGATCGTCACGATCCGGGGCCTCGGCTACAAGTTCGAGGTGCCGAAGGGCTGAGCCGGCCGCGGTCCTACGATGGCCGGGGTGATGGCTCCATGAGCGAGACGACCGACTGGCGACCACTGGAGGAGCCGCGCGGCTCGCGATCGGACGGTCCGCACCGGTCGGCCTTCACCATCTCGCCGTTCAACCGCTTGGCGCGCACCCATGCGTTCCTCGTCTCGGGCGACACGCTGGTGGCGCTGGCCCTCGCCGGGTCGTTGTTCTTCTCGATCGATCCGAACGCCGCCCGTTGGCGCGTCGGCCTCTACCTGTTCCTCACCATGGCGCCATTCGCCATCGTGGCGCCGCTGATCGGACCGGCGCTCGACCGCGCCGCCGGTGGCCGGAGGATGATGGTGATCCTCTCGGGGGCGCTGCGGGCGATCGTGGCGTTCTTCATGATCGGGCACCTCGATTCGCTGCTGCTGTTCCCCGAGGCCTTCGCCATGTTGGTGCTCGGGAAGGGCTACCACGTGGCCAAGAGCGCCATGGTGCCCGGAACGGTCACCAACGACGAGGAACTGGTGCAGGCCAACTCGAAGCTCTCGCTGCTGTCGGGCATCGCCGGCGCGGTGGCCGCCGTACCCGGCGGGCTCCTGCTCCTCCTCGGCGGCGCAGCGTGGGTGTGCGGGCTGGCGATGCTGGTGTTCGCCGGTGGGGCCATCATGGCCCTGCGGCTACCGCCGGCGGTGGTGGCCACCGAACCCGAAGGAGAGGTCGAGCGGTCCGAGCTCAGGGGTGCCGGCATCATCTTGGCGGCGTCGGCGATGGGACTGATGCGCGGTCTCGTCGGCTTCCTCACGTTCCTCATCGCGTTCACCCTGCGGGGCAGCCAGGATCAGCCGTTCGTCACCGAGTTCGGGTCGCACGTGGGGGCCGCCACCCGCGAGGCGGTCGGGGTGGTGTCCACCACCATCACCACCGGGTCACCCACCTGGCACTTCGGGGTGGCGGCCGCGATGGCGGGCATCGGCGCTCCGCTCGGTGCGCTCATCACCCCGCGGCTGCGACGGTCGGTGCCCGAGGAGCGCATCATCGTCGGCGCCCTCGCCCTGGCGGTGGGAGCCGGTGTGGTGGCCGCAGTCACCGGCGACCTGCTCGGGGCCGCCCTCATCGCGCTGGGGGTGGCGGTCGCGGGATCGGCGGGCAAGCTCGCCTTCGATTCGATCCTGCAGCGCGACGCGCCCGACGCGAACCGCGGACGGTCGTTCGCCCGCTTCGAGAGCAGGTTCCAGCTCATCTGGGTGGTGGGCGCCGCCATCCCGGTGCTGGTGCCCATCCCCGGCCGCGTCGGGTTCCTGCTCGTCGCCACCGGTGCCGCCTTCGCCGCGATCTCCTACGTGCTCGGCAACCGCTTCCTCGAGACCCACGGCCGGCTCAAGCCGCGCAAGGCCCCCGAGGTCACCGAGAAGCTGAAGGCCGAAGCGGCCCGCCGCGCCCGGGGGGTGCGCCGCTCGGCTCGCACCCGCGTCCGCCGCTCGGGCGTCGTGCCGGGCACGGTTCCCGACGACACCCCCGACGGGACCCCCCAACCTGGGTCAGGTGGCGTCGGGTAGGTCGATGCGCGCCAGCCACAAGCCCGGCGCATCGACCTCGTTCGGGGTGGGGAGCTCCCACTCGCTCTTCCAGAGCCGATCGAGGCCGTCGCCGCCCACGCGCTCGACGATGCCGGAGATGAAGGTCTCGCCCCGGTCATAGTGGGCCTGGGTGAGGTCGAGGCCGAGCATCTGGCCGACGAACCGGTCGGCGGGTGTGGTCTCGACCCGGCGGCGGCGGAGCGCCTCGGTGATCTGGTCGTAACGGCCCATGAGCCGCCCGCCGACGCTGTCCATCACCCAGTCGACGTAGCCGACGATGACCGCGACCAACGCCTCGATGCGGGGGAGCATCTCGTCTTGGGCCGGCGAACGCACCGCCCCGAGGATGACCTCGGGATCGCCGAACATCGACTGCACCGACATGAGGCCATGGGGGTCGGAGGGGTCGAGGCCGCCGATGCGGTCCTCGAGGACGCCCGAGTCGGGCTCGAACGCCGAGACGAACGCGGTGAGCAGTTCGGTGAGGCGGGCCTGCACGTGCGGGACGCCAAGCACCGCGTGGTGGGCGATCTCGTGGAGGCAGACCCAGAGCCGCAGCTCGTCGCGAGGCAGGCTCCACTCGTCGCCCCACTCGTCGAGGTTGCGCACGACGACGAGGATCTCGTCGCTGCCGGGCCGGGGGACGGGCAGGTCGTACTGGCCGAACGACCGGGCGGACAGGTGCCCCACCATCGACCCGGCGGTCATGCCGAGCATCATGGGGGCGAGCATCTGCATCATGCCGCCGAGCCACGCCTCGACCGCGGCATCGGGGTCGGCGGTGGGGTCGGCCGAGAGCTGCACCACGGGATCGGTGCCAGAGGCGCCGGGAGCCGAGTCGCGACCGCCCAGGGCCGAGGCGATCGACTCGACGAGCGGCTGGTAGACCTTGAGCGACTCGGTGACCCACTGGGTGCGGGTGACCGGCACGATGCTGGGCGTGCCGCCCGAGTGCGCCGTGCTGAGGCCGGTGGTGGAGCCCACGTGGAGGTCGGCCACACGGGCAAGCTGCTCGAGCTGGATGCGGTCCATCGGGTCGACGTTGGGTTCGGACTCGCCGCCGGTGGCGATGGACATCGCGAGCTGGCGGGCCGCATCCCAGCTGACCGGCCCCTGCTGGGACAGCATCTTCGCCAGGTCGGCGAAGAACGGCATGCCCCCAAAGGGGTCGCCTGCTCCGAATGGACCGAATCCGCTCATGGAGGCATGGTAAGGCCATGCACGCCGTCGTCCTCACCGGGTCGGCAGGGGCCCTCGGACGACGGGTCCTGGCCCGCCTGGCTGCGCACCCCGACGTGTCGCGGGTGGTGGCCATCGACGTGGTCGACCATCCCGAGCCGGTGCCGGCTGGGGTCGAGGTGCACAACGTCGATCTGCTCCGCGACGACCTGCTCGGGCTGGTCGAGGGGTGCCACACGGTGGTGCACCTGGCGTCGGTCTTCGGACCCGAACGTCGGGGCGAGCGGGCGGCGGTCGACGTCACCCTCACCGGACGCGTGCTCGACGTGGCCGCTGCCGCAAGGGTCTCCCAGGTGGTGCTGATGTCGAGTGCCACCGTCTACGGCGCGTGGGCCGACAACCCGATACCGCTCACCGAGGACGCACCGCTGCGCCCGAACGAGGGGTTCGACTTCGCCGTCGAGAAGCTCGAGATCGAGCACCTGGTCGACGTGTTGCGCGGGCGGTGCCCCGAGATGTCGGTGGCGGTGCTGCGGCCCACGGTGGCCCTGGCCGAGGACGCCCGCAGCTGGGTGTCGGCTGCGCTCGCGTCGGCGGCCGCGGTGCGCGCCGGTGACCTCGACCCGCCGTCGCAGTTCCTCCACTTCGACGACCTGGCCGACGCGGTCGTGCTGGCGGCCGAGCGGGGGCTCGACGGTGCGTTCAACGTGGCACCCGACCGTTGGATCCCACCCGACTCGATGCATGGCTTCGGCTCGATGCCGCGGCTGCGGGTGCCCGTGTGGGTCGCCGATCGCCTGGCGCGCTGGCGCTGGCGCCTGGGGCTCTCGCCGGTGCCGCCCGAGATCCTCCCCTGGACCATCCACCCGTGGGTGGTGGCCAACGACCGCCTCCGCGCCGAGGGATGGGTGCCGGCGTTCTCCAACGAGGAGGCCTACGTGACGGGCACCGCACCCAGCCCGCTCGAGACGCTCAGCCCGAAGCGGCGCCAGGAGCTGGCTCTCACCGTGGCCGGTGGCGCCCTGGTGGCCGGTGCCGTCGGGGTGGTGGCGCTCGTGCGGCGCTACCTCAGCGCCCGCTGACTCAGCTCCGCAGTCCCAGCACCGCCACGCAGTCCCACTCCATGTCGCCACGCCGATAGGTGATGGTGATGGCGTCGCCCGGCTCTCGGTCACGGATCACCGACACGATGGTGGCCATCGACGAGATCGGCGTGCCGTCGACCTGGACGAGCACGTCGTTCACTGCGATGCCCGCCTGTGCGGCGGGGCTGCCGTCGGCGACGACCATCACCGTAGGCCCTTCGGCCGTGCGCCGGCCCTCGATGCCGAGCCATGCGTGGTGCGCCCGACCGTGCTCGATGAGCGAATCGGCGATCTCGTTGGCGTCGTCGATCGGGGTGGCCCAACCGAACGGAGATCCGGCACCGGCGGTGGTGGTGACGCCGACGACCGCACCATCGCCGGTGACGAGCGGCCCTCCGAAGATGCCGTTCGGCACCGGGGAGTCGAAGCGGATGAGGCCGTAGAGGGGAGCCTCGCCGTCGGGCGCGGTGCGCTCGTCGAGCGCGCTGATGACCCCTGAGCTGATAGAGGGCCGGCCCCCCTGGTGGCTGCCGAGCGCCATGGCCAACTGCCCCACCCGCAGGGCGGCCGGATCACCGAAGGTGGCGGCGATGAGATCGGTGCGGGCGATGTGGACGACCGCCAGCCGGGTGACGGGGTCGGTGGCCACCAGTTCCCCATCGACGGCGGTGCCGTCGGCGAGGGTGACCACGATGCGGTCGGCGCCGGTGACGATGTGGGCATCGGTGAGCAGGTAGCCGTCGCTGCGGATCACCACCGCCGAGCCGTCGGTGGTGGATCCGTCGGCGGAGACCGCCAACTGGGCCACCGAGGGCATGACCGAGGCGGCGACCTGGGCGGTGTCGCCGACCGGCGCGGTGGTCGACACCGGCAGGGTCGTGTCAGCGGAGAGGTCGGCGCCCGGTACCTCGACGGTGCGCTCGACGACCCGGTCGCCGACGCCGGTGACCAACACGGCGAGGAGCGCGGCCGACGCGCCCATGAGACTCGATGCGAGCACGGTGCCCCAGGGGAGCCGACGGCGTCCACCTCCCTGTGCGGGCGGGCCTGCTGTGGCGGACGCGATGCTGTCGGGGATCGACCGGCTGCCCGGAGGGGGCACGCTGCGCAGCTCGGAGGGATGGCGCCAGAGGCGGTCGTCGGGGTGCAGGGGGTCGTTGAACGCCGACGGCTCGTCGTCGGGGAGGTCGTCGTCCTGCACGAGCGGGAGATTAGTGACGTAACGATCCGCCGCGGCCGCGCCCCTCACGGTCGACGCTCGCTCTCCGATGGGGCGTTGGGGACGATCCGTCGTAGCATGTCGCCGTGCGCATGCCGCAGGACAGTGACACGTGGGTCGGCCTCACCGACGAAACCCTCCCCCTCGGCCATGCGGCGGAATGGGTGGTTCGCGACGATTGCGGTGCAGTTGTCGTGTTCTCCGGCACCGCGCGCGACCACGCCGAGGGGCGTCCGGGCGTGTCGCTCCTCGAGTACGAGGCCTACGCCGAGCAGGCCGTCCCCCGTCTGGCCGCCATCGCCGACGAGGCGCGGATCCGCTGGCCCGGCGTCGGCCGCATCGCGCTGTTGCACCGCACCGGGCCCGTGCCGGTCGGGGAGTCGGCGGTGGTGGTGGCGGTGTCGTCGCCGCATCGTGCCGAGGCGTTCGACGCGGCTCGCTTCGGCATCGACGCGCTGAAGTCGACGGTGCCGATCTGGAAGCGCGAGACGTGGGACGGAGGCGACAGCTGGGGGCTCGAAGCCCAGCACATCACCGAGGTGACCTCGTGAGCCCCGCCGCGTTCCTGCTCATCGCGCTCGTCGTCGGCGTGCTCGGCAGCCTCATCGTGGTGGCCCGCAACCGCACCTCGCACGGGCCGGAGTTCGCCATGGACGAGTTCCGGCGCGAGATGCAGGCGCTGGCTCCGCAGCCGCCGCCCGCCCCCGACGCCGTCCAACCCACCCGGATCCCCTTCCGTCCGCCGAGCCTCACCGGCGGTCCCGGGGCCAGCGGCGGCGCCAGCGTGCGCCCCACCGCCGACAAGCCCACCACCGGTCGAATCGCCGGCATCGCCGGCCACCGCGACAGCAGCCTCCCGGGCGGCCGCTTTGGCCCCGAACCCGACTCGCGCCCCAGCGCCGGGTCCGACGCACGGTAGGGGCGCGCCCTGGCACGCGACCTCGCCATCGACCTCGGAACCGCGAACACGCTCGTCTACGCGCGTGGCGAGGGCATCGTGATGAACGAGCCCACCGTCATCGCGCTCAACAACCAGACGGGCGACGTCCTCGCCATGGGTCACGACGCCTGGCAGATGATCGGCCGCACGCCGGCGAACATCGTCGCCGTGCGTCCGCTCCGTCAGGGTGCCATCACCGACTTCGACATCACCCAGCGGATGATCCGCCTCTTATTCCAGCGCGCCGGGGTCAACCGCATGTCGCGCGCGCGTGTGCTCATCTGCGTGCCCTCGGCGATCACCCACGTGGAGAAGCGCGCCGTGCTGGAGGCTGCACGCCGCGCCGGTTCGGCCCAGACCCATCTGCTCGAGCAGCCGATGGCGGCGGCGATCGGGGCTGGTCTGCCGATTCACGAGCCCATGGG
>JAENWR010000100.1 GCA_016649895.1 Acidimicrobiia bacterium
CTGGCACCCGGAACGCTTTGACGACGCCATCTCCGATTAGTACCGCGCTCTCAGGGGCGACGAGGAAGTCCCACAGGTCCTGCGTCGAGCAGGCGATGTCGATGGAGGATTCGACGGTCATGGGCTCTACGTCGCTGGCCGAGGGTCGTGTGGTCGGGCACCACTTCGATCGGGCCCGGCCGTGGAGCGCCCGCATCGTCCCCTCGGTTCCGGGCGACTGACGGTGCCGATCATCCACGCCATCGTCCTCGCCATCGTGCAGGGCCTCACCGAGTTCTTCCCCGTGTCATCGAGCGGACACCTGGCGATCGTCCCGTGGCTCTTCGGCTGGGACGACTTCGCCGGCAACCCCGAACTCGAGAAGGCGTTCGACGTTGCCCTCCACATCGGCACCCTCACCGGCGCCGTCGCCTACTTCCGCAAGGACCTGTGGCGCTACGGGACGGCGGGCCTCGCGGTCCTGTTCGACGGCGAGCGACGCCGCAGCGGCGACGTCGACGCCCGCATCGCCTGGATGCTCGTCGTCTCGGTCGTCCCCGGTGCCCTCACCGGCGTCGTCCTCGCCGACGCCCTCGACTCGCTCGACCGGCAGTTCTGGCTCATCGGCGTCCTCCTCATCGTGTTTGGGCTGGTGCTCGCGTGGGCCGACCGCCTCGCCGGCGCGCGGCCCGCCACCTCGTTCGGCTTCCGCGATGCCGCGCTCCTGGGCATCGGCCAAGCCCTCGCCCTGCAACCGGGCGTGTCGCGGTCCGGGGTCACGATGTCGGTGGCCCGCTGGCTCGGCTTCGACCGCGATGCCGCGGTTCGCCTCAGCTTCCTCATGGCGATCCCGATCATCGCCGGCGCCGGGGTGTTCAGCTTCGTCGACGTGCTCGGCGAGGGCGGGGTCCCCGCCGACTTCCGGCCCGCGTTCGCAGTGGGCATGTTGACCGCGGGCCTCACCGGCTGGGCCGCGGTGTGGGCCACCCTGCGCATCATCCGCACCCGCACGTTCGACTCGTTCGTGATCTACCGGGTGATCCTCGGCCTCGCGGTGCTGGCCCTGGTCGCCTCACCCTGGCGGTAGAGCGCGATCGCCGTGCTCGTGTGGAAGCATCGCGGGATGGGTGACGATCCACTCGATTTCTACGCCGCGGCCGGTCGTTTCACGACGTTGGGCGGCGACGACCGCGTGTCGGGTGGCGTCGATGCCATCGTCGAGGTCGTCCAGGGCCTGCTCGTCTACGACGTCGTCGCCCAGCCGTTCTACGGCGTGGAGCTCGCGCCCGCCCAGGCCGAGGCGATCCACTTGCGCGACTCGGCCGCGCTGCTCGCGGCGGTGAGATCCGTCGATCCTCGCCCGATCGACCAACCGCGCCCGCCGTCGGCCCGGGTCGGCGCCCGCTGCCACGCGTTCAGCCGGCTGACCGTGGCGTTCCTGCGCGCGGCAGGCGTGCCGGCCCGTGCCCGCTGCGGGTTCGCCGGCTACTTCGTCCCTGGCCAGCTCGAGGACCACTGGGTGGCCGAGTACTGGGACGCCGCCGCGCAGCGTTGGAAGATGGTCGACGCGCAGCTCGACCCCATCTGGCAGGCGAGGATCGGCTTCGGGGGCGACTCCTTCGAGATCACCGACGCGGAGTTCGTGACCGCTGGACACGCCTGGCAGGCGTGGCGGAGGGGCGAGCTCGACGCGGGCACGTGCGGCCTGACGTCCATCGACGAACACGGCGCGCACTGGATCGCCGGCAACCTCCGTCCACTGCCTCGCGTCGCTCAACAAGGTCGAGATGCTCCCCTGGGACATGTGGGGAGCGGGCTGGGAGCCGGGCGAGGAGCCGACCGACGAACTGCTCGCCTGCTTCGACTCGGTGGCCGAGCTCACCGTCGACCCGGATGCCCGTTTCGACGAGCTGCGGGACAGGTACGACACCGACGACTCCCTGCGCATGGATGGCACCGTGTTCAGCGTCGCCCGCGGCCAGTTCGAGACCGTGTAGCAGTCGGCTACGCCTGCGGCCGCAGGTTGTCCTCGGTGCGGTCGGCCGAACGCTCAGCGGCGAGCTCGTCGACCAGAGGCGAGCCGCGGAACCGGCCGCGCAGCGGGCGCCGGTGCCATGCGGGTCGAACCGCGATGTGGTCCCCGTGCAGCCAGAAGGTCACCTCGCCGCCGGGCTCGATGCCCAGCTCTTCTCGCAGTTCCTTGGGGATGACGACCTGGCCCTTGGGTCCTACTCGTCGAGTCATAGGACGAGTATGACGTTTGGCTCATCCGGGGGCTACGACGACGCTGACCACCGCCGAGGCCAGCGCGGTGGCCACCCGGTCGGCCGTGGTCACCGACACGGCGACGGTGATGCCAGTCTCGGTGACGTCGAGCACCCGGGCCGCCTCGGCCACCACCGAGGTGGGGGAGCGACCGGGCACCATCGACGGGTCGACGGTGGCGAGCACGTCGACGCGCTGGCCCACCTCGATGGGGGCGCGATGCGCGGGGGTGGGGATGGCGATGGCCCGCTCGCCCGCATCGAGCGTGCTGGCGACGCCGATCGACCCCTCGGGCGCCAAGCGGCTGGCCACCAGGGCCTCGCCGTCGACCACCGGGCTGCGCACCGAGCGCCCGACGGGCAGATCGGTCAGGGCGTCGGCCGGCACGAGCCGCGAGGGCAGGTCGGCCACCTCGACGTCGCCGCCGCTGATCACCTCACCGACGTCGAGGTCGCGGGTGGCCACCGCCACCGGTACGAGCCGGCCGTAGACCGCGGCACCTTCGGTGGTGCGGGCCAGGGCGGTGTCGACGGTGAGGTAGGTGGCGCCGGCGGCGGCGAACGCCAGCAGCCAGAAGAGCACGGGCTGGCGACGCACGGCGTGGCGGAGGGGTCGCCGCGCCAGCAAGCTGCGCAGCGGAAGTGTGGTGTGGGCGCCCACGGGGGGGACCTCCTGGTCGGTGCACAGGAGGGGAAGTGGCGCCGACGCTACCTCCGATGCGGCGTCAGGTCGATGCCGGGGTGCTGGTGGTGCTCGTGCTGGCCGAGCTCGACGAGGCCGACTCGCTGGAGGTGCTGGACGAGGACGACTCGCTGGAGGTGCTCGACGACGACGACTCGCTCGAGCTGGATCCGCTCGGGATGGTGGACGACGACGAGCCGCGGCTGTCGGTCTTGTAGAAGCCGGAGCCCTTGAAGCTGATGCCGACGGCCGAGAACACCTTCTTGAGCGATCCCTCGCACGAGGGGCAGGTGGTGAGGGCGTCGTCGGAGAACTTCTGGACGACTTCGAGATCGTCGCCGCAATCGCGGCAGCGGTACTGGTATGTGGGCATCGTCGCCGGGCCTCCGGGGCGGTGTTCTCAGAACGCGGTGTTGGAAGGGATCGTCGTGGGGGTGAATGCTGGCACTCACGCCATTCGAGTGCCAAGCCTACCGGCAGTTAGGCTCACCGGGTGGCGTTGCCCGTGACCCTCGCGCTGGTGGTGCTGGCCTACCTGGTCGGCACCGTGCCCACCGCGCAGATGGTGGCAGGCCGGCGGGGCGTCGACCCCACCGCCGCCGGATCGGGCAACCCGGGTGCCAGCAACGTCTACCGCCTCGCCGGCCGGCGCGCGGGCGTCGCCGTGCTCGTCGTCGACGTGCTCAAGGGGCTCGTGCCCACCGCTGCCGCGCTCGCCGTCGGCAGCCGGGGACTGGCCGTCGCCGTCGGGGTCGCCGCCGTCCTCGGACACGTCCTTCCCGTCACCAGGGGGTTCAGGGGCGGCAAGGGTGTCGCCACGGCCGGGGGTGCTGCCCTGGTTCTGTGGCCGGTCACCAGTGCCGCGCTCGTCGTGATCTTCGTCGTACTCGCCCGCACCGTGGGCACCGCCTCGGTCGGCTCGCTCGTCATGGCCGCCGGCCTCCCGGTCGGGGTGGCGCTCGTTGGTGGACCAGCATGGGAGGTGGCGGCGGCCACCGGCACCGCCGCGCTCGTCATCGTCCGCCACGCCTCGAACATCCGCCGGCTGGTCAGGGGCGAGGAGCGCCGCACGCGCCACCACCACACGGTCCCCCACACGATCCCCCCCACACCTGGAGTGACGACACGATGAGCACGGTTCGCAAGGCCGTCATCCCCGCTGCCGGCTGGGGCACCCGCTTCCTGCCGTTCACCAAGTCGGTGCCGAAGGAGATGTTGCCGATCATCGATCGCCCGGCGATCCAGTACATTGTCGAGGAGGCGGTGGCGGCCGGCATCGAGGACATCCTCATCATCACCAGCCCGTACAAGAAGGCCATCGAGGACCACTTCGACCGCACCATCGAGCTCGAGGGCCTGCTCGCCGACGGTGGCAAGGAGGTCGAGGCCGAACAGGTGCGGGCCATCGCCGACCTCGCCGAGATCCACACCATCCGCCAGGGCCAGGCGCTCGGGCTCGGCCATGCAGTGGGCATGGCCCGCCGCCACGTGGGCGACGAGCCCTTCGCCGTGCTGCTCGGTGACGACATGATGCACCCGTCGTCGCCGCTGCTGCGCGACATGATCGGCGCCACCGAGGAGCGCGACACCTCCACGATCGCCCTCATGCGGGTGCCGAAGGAGGATGTCTCGCTGTACGGCTCGGCGGCCGTCGAGCCCATCGAGGGCGCCGAACCGCTCGTCGCCGTCCGCGGCTTGGTCGAGAAGCCCCGGTCGGAGGATGCACCGTCGGATCTCGCCGTCATCGGGCGCTATGTGTTCACCGCCGAGATCTTCGAGCACATCGAGCGCACCGCGCCGGGCAAGGGCGGCGAGATCCAGCTCACCGACGCCATGGCCACGCTGGCCGCCGGATCCGGTGTCAACGGTTGGGTGTTCGAGGGAGGGCGCTACGACGTGGGCAACAAGGTCGACTACCTGCGGGCGATCCTCGACCTCGGCTCTGAGCGCGACGACATCCGGCCCGGCCTGATGCGGGTGGTGCGCGACTTCGTCGAACGCGAAGGCCTCGAGTGATCTCGCTCGGCGACGCCCGGGCCCGGGTGCTGCGCGACTGCCACCGCCTGACCGACGTGCAGGTGGCGTTGGCCGATGCACTCGGCCACGTCACGGCGGAGGAGGTCGTCTCCCCCGAGCAGGTGCCCCCGTTCGCCAACACCGCGATGGACGGGTTCGCGGTCGTGGCCGCCGACACCGCTGGTGCCACCGACTCCACGCCCGTGACGCTGCCGGTCGTCGCCACCATCGCCGCCGGCTCGGCCGGTGATGTCGCCGTGGCCTCCGGCACTGCGGTACGCATCATGACCGGCGCCCCCATGCCGCCGGGGGCCGACGCCGTGGTGATGGTGGAGCAGTGCCGGCCGAGCGCCGACGGATCCAGCGTCGAGGTGCTCGCCTCGGTCGAGCCGGGCAACCACGTGCGCCCCGCCGGCGACGACCTCGAGGTGGGCGACCCTGTGGTGGCGGCCGGGGTCGAGCTCACCCCCGGCCACCTCGGCGTGCTCGCCGGCATCGGGCGCACCGAGGTGCGGGTGGTGCGGCGCGCCAGGGTGGGGGCGATGTCCACCGGCGACGAGCTCGTCGAGGGCGATCAGCCGCTGCGCCCGGGGCAGATCCGCGACGCCAACCGCCACTCGCTCATCGCCATGCTGCGAGAGGCCGGGTGCGAGCCCGTCGACCTCGGCATCGTGGCCGACGACGAGGCCGCCATCACCACGGCCATCCAGGACGCCGTCGCGTCGTGCGACGCCGTCGTCACCTCCGGCGGCGTCTCGATGGGCGACTTCGACTACGTGAAGGTGGTTCTCGACCGCCTCGGCGAGTCCGAGTGGATGCAGGTGGCGATCCGCCCCGCCAAGCCCCTCACGTTCGGCCTCGTCGACGGGGTGCCCGTGTTCGGCCTGCCGGGCAACCCGGTGTCGTCGATGGTGAGCTTCGAGCTGTTCGCCCGACCCGCCCTGCGGCGGATGATGGGCCACGAGACCTCGGGCCGGACGATCCTCGACGCCGTGGCCGACGAGGACCTCCCCCGCCGCCCCGACGGCAAGATCCACCTCCTCCGCTGCCTCGCGGCGTTCGGCGACGACGGCCGGCTCCACGTGCGCTCGGCTGGCTCGCAAGGCTCGCACCAGCTCAGCGCCATGGCGGTGGCGACGGCGCTCGCCATGGTGCCCGACGGCGATGGCGTGGTCGCCGGCGACACGGTGCCGACGATCCTCCTGGGTCGTAGCCTGGGCTGATGACCACCCCTCTGGTCGACTCGTTCGGGCGGGTGCACCGCGACCTGCGCATCTCGGTCACCGACCGGTGCAACTTCCGCTGCACCTACTGCATGCCCGCCGAAGGCATGGAGTGGCTGCCCCGCGCCGACGTCCTCAGCTTCGAGGAGATCGAGCGCATCGCCCGGGTGCTCGTCGAGCGCTACGGGTTCACCAGCATCCGCCTCACCGGGGGCGAGCCCACCGTGCGGGCCCACCTCCCTGCCCTGGTCGCCAAGCTGGCGGCGCTCGGCGCCGACCTCGCCCTCACCACCAACGGGGCCACGCTCCGCCACCTCGCCCAGCCGCTGGCCGACGCCGGACTCCGGCGCATCAACATCTCGCTCGACACCCTGCGCCGCGACCGCTTCGTCGAGATCACCCGCCGCGACGAGCTCGACAACGTGCTCGACGGCATCGACGCCGCGCTCGAGGCCGGGCTGGAGCCGGTCAAGGTCAACGCCGTGATGATGAAGGGGGTCAACGACGACGAACTGGTCGACTTCGCGCGGTTCGGCCGCGACCGCGGGGTCGTGGTCCGCTTCATCGAGTTCATGCCGATGGACGCCAGTGGCAGCTGGACCAACGAACAGGTGGTGACCCACGCCGACATCGTCGAGCGGATCGGCGAGGTGTTCCCCCTCGAGCCGCTCGGTGCGGTGGTGCGCGGCTCGGCGCCGGCCGAGCGCTTCCGCTACGCCGATGGCGGCGGCGAGATCGGCGTCATCGCCACCGTCACCCAGTCGTTCTGCGAGAGCTGCGACCGCGTGCGCCTCACCGCCGAGGGCCAGCTGCGCTCGTGCCTCTTCGCGCTCGACCACACCGACCTGCGCGCGCTGCTGCGCTCCGGCGCCACCGACGACGAGCTGGCCTCCACGTTCGAGGCCGCGGTGGGCGCCAAGTGGGCCGGCCACAAGATCGGCAAGGTCAACTTCATCCGGCCGAGCAAGTCGATGAGCCAGATCGGCGGCTGACGCCGGGGCGAATTCGAGGGAGGCCGTGGGACCGCTGCTCTAGGTTCCTGGCCCATGACCGACACCCTGGCCGAACCGCCATCCGAACGTGCCAGGGTTCGGCGCGCCGCATCCCGAGGCTCGTACGACACCGAGACCGTGCACGCCATCCTCGACGCCGGCCGCATGGGCCACGTCGGACTCGTGGCCGACGGCCGTCCGGTGGTCATCCCCATGCTCTACGGGCGCGACGGCGACCACCTCTACCTCCACGGCTCGGTGGCCAGCCGACTCATGCGGGGCCTGGCCGGCGGGCTCGACACCTGCCTCACCGTGACGCTCCTCGACGCCTACGTCCTCGCCCGGTCGGCCTTCCACCACTCGCTGAACTACCGATCGGTCGTCGTGTTCGGCGTGGCCGAGCCGGTGACCGGCGACGAGGCGGTCCACGGCGTCCGGTGCATCACCGAGCACCTGGTTCCCGGCCGTTGGGACGAGGTTCGGGCCCCGTCGGACGTCGAGATGCGCCAGACCTCGGTCCTGCGCATGCCCATCGCCGAGGCGTCGGCCAAGGTGAGGGGCCACGGCGTGGTCGACGAGCCCGAGGACATCGACCTGCCGATCTGGGCCGGCGTCCTGCCGCTTCGCCTCGCAGTCGGCGATCCCGTGGCCGACGAGGCACTCGCGCCCGGTCTCGAGGTTCCGCCGTCGGTGCTCCGCCTAGACTCGGCGCATGTCTGACCGTGGCTTGACGCACCTCGACCCACTCGGACGGGCCCGCATGGTCGACGTCACTCCCAAGGAGCCGTCGCACCGCAGGGCCCTCGCTCGTGGACGGGTGCACATGCAGCCCGAGACCACGTCGCTCGTTGCCAAGGGGGCACTCTCCAAGGGCGACGTGTTGTCGGTGGCCCGAGTGGCGGGCATCCAGGCCGCCAAGCGGGCCTCCGATCTCATCCCCCTCTGCCACCCGCTGCTCATCGGGTCGGTGCTGGTGAACTTCCGCATCGAGGACGACTACATCGAGGTCGAGGCCCAGGTCGAGACCATCGACCGCACGGGGGTCGAGATGGAGGCGATGACCGCCTGCTCGATCGCTGCCCTCACCATCTACGACATGTGCAAGTCGGTCGACAAGGGCATGGTCATCGGCGACATCGCCCTGTGGGAGAAGCAGGGCGGACGCTCCGGCATCTACCGCCGCACCCCCGACGACTGAACCTGGCGCGTGCCGCGCGTCACGGGATGGTGGCATCGCGGTTCGGTTCGTAGTAGAACCGTCACAATCGTCGTCGTACCGACATCTCCCTTCGAGGTGTTCCGGAACCCCTCGACGGGGCTGTCACATGATCCACAAGGAGCAAGCTGCGTGGTGGAAGTCGGAGTAGGGATGTTGAGGGTCGTGCTGGCGATCGGTCTGGTGATCGCCTGGGGTTCGGTCCTCGTTCCGCCCCTGCTGCGCCTCCTCGGTGGCGCACGGCGGCCGTCCGACTCGATCGGCAGCTTCCGCAACAACATGTCGCTCCTCGGCAACTCCGGTTCGGCCGGTGGCCGCGACGGCTTGGTGCTCGACCTCACCGCCGCCCGGGCCTCCACCAGCGCTGCTCGCCGCAACCGCCAAGTGGTCAAGAAGCGCCGCCGCGACATCCTCGTGGGTCTCGTCGTCGGCGCCACCATGGCGCTGCTCGCCGCCCTCACCTTCGGTGGGATCGCCTGGGCTGTGTTCGCACTCGTCGCCGTGGCCCTCGCCGGCTACGTCGGCCTCCTGTGGACGGCTGAGCAGGCCGCCCTCGAGCGCCGCCAGAAGGTCACCTACTTTCCCCACGCTGAGCGTCGGGAGGCCGAGCCGGCTCGGTTGCAACGGGTGGGTAGCTCACGCGGCTGAGCGCGTCCCGAGAGCGGCTACGCTCATCGGCCTGACGCTTCGGCGTCGTCCCCTTCTGGGGCTGTAGCTCAGTTGGCTAGAGCGCCTCGGTCGCATCGAGGAGGCCGCGGGTTCGAATCCCGCCAGCTCCACCAGTCATGACTCGCATCGGCACCGACATCGACGAAGCGGTCGCCGTGCTCCGAGCCGGCGGCCTCGTCGGCCTCCCCACCGAGACCGTCTACGGCCTCGCCGCCGATGCCTCTTCGGCATCGGCCGTGCGCAGGGTGTTCGTCGCCAAGGGCCGGCCCGTCGACCACCCCCTCATCGTGCACGTGGCCGACGCCACCGCTCTCGAACGGTGGGCCGTCGAGGTGCCCGATTCGGCGACGGCGCTCATCGACCGCTGGTGGCCCGGACCCCTCACCATCCTGCTGCGGCGGTCCTCGGCCGTGCTCGACGACGTCACCGGTGGCCGCGACACCGTGGCCCTGCGTTCGCCCGCCCACCCGATGGCCCAGGCCGTGCTGTCGAGCTTCGGCGGGGGACTGGTCGCGCCGTCGGCCAACCGGTTCGGGCGGGTGAGCCCCACCCGCGCCGAGCACGTCGTCGACGAGCTCGGTGAGGCCGTCGACCTGGTGCTCGACGGCGGCCCGTGCCGAATCGGCATCGAATCGACCATCGTCGACCTCTCGGGTCCGATCCCCCGGCTGCTGCGCGCCGGCCACATCACCGCCGACCAGCTCGGCGGGCTCCTTCCCGACCTCGAGGTCGCCGGTGGTGATGCTCCAGCGGTGGCGCCGGGGATGCTCGCGTCGCACTACGCTCCCAATGCTCGGGTGGTGGTGCTCCACGCCGATGCCGGTGCGGCACAGGTCGACGCCGCCGCCCGCCCGCACCTGGCCGCCGGGCGCCGGGTGGGCCTCCTCTCCCCAGGCCCCATCGCTCCCGTGGCGGCCGACATCGTTCTGCTCGATCCCGCTGGCCCGGCCGACGACTACGCCCGGGTGCTCTACAGCCGTCTCCGCCAGGCCGACGAGCTCGGTCTCGACGTGCTCATCGTGGTGCCACCCCCGGCGGTCGGGTCCGGCATCGCCGTCGCCGATCGACTCCGTCGGGCCGCCCACCGCTCCTAGCCCAGGCGGAGATCGAGATCGCTACTCGGCGACGAGGCCCTGCGTGAAGCGCGGGCAGTCGAACAGGGATTGGCTCCGGCAGCGGCTCACGTGGCGCAGCCGCTGGCTGACCGCTCGCAGTCGCTCGATCTCGACCTCGATCTCGCTGACCTTGCGCGTCGCCAGGGCACGGAGGTCGGCGTCGTCCGGGCTTGCGTCGAGGACGTCGCGGATCTCATCGATGCTGAAGCCTGCGGCGCGTGTCTCGGTGACGAAGGCCAGCCGACGCAGCACGTCGGGTGCGTACTGCCGACGCAGCCCGTGGCGCGTCACCGGTTCGATGAGCCCGCGCCGCTCGTAGTAGCGCAGCGCTGTGGCCAGTCCAGAGCGGGCGGCCACCTCACCGATGTCGAGCAGCTCCGTCGGCACGATGGACATCGCCTTGACTTGAAGTCGAGTTCAAGTTGCAACCTAGCGGCATGACCCACAACCCACTCACGGCAGGACTCAACCACGTCGACATCGTCGTCGTGCCGAGTCGGGCGAGCGCTCTCGTTGCACTGACGAACGGCGCCGACGGTCCCGCGATCGTGGATGCAACCTTCGAGTGGTACCTGCGCGACGTCCTCCGAATGGAGCTGGAACGTCCCAGCCAAGTTCCAGCTCCGGGGGGTGCAGCGTCGCTGCTCGGCGAGTACCGCGCCGTCACCCGGAGCATCACTGTTGAAGCTGTCGAGGGAGACCTCCTCGTCGCAGAAGTGGTCGACACTGGCCCCGCGTGGGGTGGCACGGAGACGTTCCGGCCGCACTTCTGCGGAGATGGTCGCCTCGTGGGTGATCGAGCTGCGATGGAGTACGGGATTCTCGAGGACGGTTGCGCGTGGCTTCGGTACCGCGGCCGCGTCCACGTCCGCACCGAAACAGGCTGGGAACTGTCCCCGAACGCCAGCTGATACCGCCTATGTCATCGTCGCCGTCGTTGCCGGAGGCCGACCTGAACCGGCCTTCGTCTCTCATGAGTGTCGGGAGGATCTTCCACCGTCATGGTGCGAGATCTTCCCGAGACCGCTGCCAGGTCTACCCCAGGCACGGGCGGCCGGCCGCTCCTAGTCGAGGCGGCGCTCGATCCACCGGTCGATCAGGGTGCGGGCGATCGACATGGCAGGCGGGACGATCGGCAGGTCGTCGGGGGTGAACCAACCGGCGTCGACGATCTCGCGCTCGTCGATCACGATGTCGCCCGACTCCCAGGTGGCCTCGAACCCGATCATGAGGGAGTGCGGGAACGGCCACGGCTGGCTCGACACGTAGCGGATGTCGGTCACCTCGACACCGACCTCCTCGAGCACCTCGCGGGCCACCGCCTCCTCGAGCGTCTCGCCCGGCTCGACGAACCCGGCCAGGCAGCTGTACATGGGCATCGGAAAGTTCCGGCCACGGGCGAGGAGCCCGCATGCCGGACACCGGCGCGCCCGCTCGCCGGGAGCTGGCTCGGTCGGGGTACCGCACCGGCCGCAGTGGCGATGGCTGCGGTCCCACTCCACCAGCTGGACGGCCCGGCCGGCGAGGGTCCAGCGGGCGTCGTCGAGGCGGCCATACATGCCCCGGAGAGGGACGAGCAGGTCCTGCAGATCGGATGTCGCCAGGTCGGGCACACCGTCGCCGTCGAGGTCGACCGCGAAGCACGCCGCCCCGTCGAGGGTGCCGAGCAGGAGGCGTGGCGCGCCGGCGGCGACCTCGACGGGATGCTCATCGAGGACGACCACCTTGCCGTCGTGCACCACGACGGTGAGCGCACCCGACCAGTCGTCGGGCAGGTCGACGACGGGCAGGAACCGGTTGCGGGCCATGGCGACAGCATGCACCCGCCCGCGGGATCAATCGAGCGCGGTGAGGACCTCGGCACCGTCGTCGGTGACCAGGAGGGTGTGCTCGAACTGGGCGGTTCGGAGGCCGTCGGAGGTGACGGCCGTCCAGCCGTCGGGCCACAGGTTGAAGCGGTAGCTGCCCATCGTGATCATCGGCTCGATGGTGAAGGTCATTCCCACCTCCATGACCGTGGTGGCGTGGGGGGAGTAGTAGTGCGGGATCTGCAGGTCGGTGTGGAACTGCTCACCGATGCCGTGGCCGATGAAGTCGCGCACCACCCCGTAGCCGGCGCCCTCGGCGTGCTCCTGGATGGCCGCGCCGATGTCGGAGATCGGACGTCCGGGGCGCACCGCCTCGATGCCCCGCTCCATCGACTCGCGGGTGATCCGCACCAGTCGTTGCGACTCCGGATCGACATCGCCGACCAGGAAGGTGGCGTCGGTGTCGCCGTGCACGCCCTCGCGGAACATGGTGACGTCGAGGTTGACGATGTCGCCGTCGCGCAGCGGACGGTCGTCGGGGATCCCGTGGCAGATCACCTCGTTCGCCGAGGTGCAGAGCGATTTGCGGAAGCCGTTGTAGTTGAGGGGGCTCGGGTAGCCGTCGCGCGCGATGTACTCGGCGTGGGCGATGGCATCGAGCTCGTCGGTGGTGATGCCCGGACGGATGTGGGCCGCCGTTGCGGCGAGGACCTCGGCGGCAGCCCGTCCGGTACGGCGCATCCGCTCGATGACGTCTGCGCTCTTCACCCGCGGCTCGGGCCGTCGGACGGCCTTGCCCGACTCGGCGTACGAGGGCCGCTCGATGTGCTTCGGAACCTCGCGGAACGGGCTGATCTCGCCGGCCCGGACCCGCCGCGACGAATCGCCGTGGCAGCGCTTGAACTTGTTGCCGCTGCCGCACCAGCAGGCCTCGTTGGCCTTGGGCGGCCGCATCGGGGCTCGAACGTTCATCCCTCGATTGAACCAGGGGTCGACTCGGGATGCACCTCCATCCGCAGGCGATCTGGAGGCGCTAGACCTAGGGCAATGGCTGCCGTGGCGAAGAGAGCGACCGAGACCGAACACAACGGGGCGTTCGTCGTCGGCCCGGGGCAGGTCGCGGCCGGTGCGTCCGACGGTCCGCTCGCCGGCCTCACGTTCGTCGTGAAGGACATGATCGACGTGGCCGGCTACCGCACCGGTGCGGGCAACCCCGACCTCGCCGCGGCGACAGCACCTGCCGAGGAGCACGCGGCAGCGGTCCGCCGCCTTCTCGATTGCGGCGCCAGCTGCATCGGCAAGGTGCACACAGCCGAGTCGGCCTACTCGCTCTCCGGGGTCAACGAGCACTACGGCACCCCACGCCATCCCCTCGACCCTGCGCTCGACCCCGGCGGCTCGTCGAGCGGCGCGGCGGTGGCCGTCGCCGCCCGTC
>JAENWR010000110.1 GCA_016649895.1 Acidimicrobiia bacterium
AGCCTCCGGCGACCGACGCTCCGGCGGCGGCCACCGACGAGGATCAGACCAACAGCTGACCGCCAGCGGCGGCGAGGATCTGCGCGGGCTCCTGCGCCACCTCGTCGCCCGGCGTCGGCCCGACGCGGGGGTTCCACCCCGCCCACACGAAACGGCAGCCGGCGTCGTCCGCGGCGTGCCGGTCGTGCAGCGTGTCGCCCACGAACAACGCCTGCTCTGCGGTGATCCCGAGCGCGTGCAGCACGGGCGCGAGCTCCTTCGAGCCCACGAACGCGTCGGCGAACAGCGCGACCTCGGGCGTCCATCCGAGCTGGGCGAGCTCGGCCGGACCGGCCGAGCCGTGCTTGTTCGAACAGATCGCCCACCGCCCCACATCAGCCAGCATCTCCTCGACCCCGGGGAACGACACGACGAGCGAGGGGTCGTATGCCGCCAGGTAGTCGTCGACCGCGATGCCGAGCCGGTCGCACTCTGCGGCGAGCACGTGGCCGTAGGTGATGCGGTCGAGCGGCACCCCGCAGGCCAACCAGGCAGCGTCGAGCGCGCGGTCGGAGTCGACCAAGGTGCCGTCGAGGTCGAACACGACCACATCGATAGCCGGAGCCGTCACCACTGACATGTCGTCCAAGGAAGCACGACCGGGGACCGTAGTCGGAACTACCCTGGGTAGATGATCGACTACGAGGTCCGGGGACACGTCGCTGTCCTCACCATCAACCGCCCCGAGGCCCGCAACGCCGTGAACGCCGAGGTGGCGTCCGGAATCGAGGCGGCGCTCGACAGGCTCGAGGCCGACGACGACATCTGGGTGTCGATCCTCGCCGGCAACGGACCGGTCTTCTGCGCCGGTGCCGACCTGAAGGCCATCGCGTCGGGCAACGCCGGCGGCCTCAACACCAAGCGCGGCGGCTTCGCCGGCGTGGTGTCGCGGCCCCGCACCAAGCCCCTCATCGCTGCGGTCGACGGCCCCGCGCTGGCCGGTGGCACCGAGATCGTCCTCGCCTGCGACCTCGTCGTCGCATCGACCGCCGCTCGGTTCGGCGTGCCCGAGGTGAAGCGGTCGCTGGTGGCTGCCGGCGGTGCCCTGTTCCGCCTGTCGCAGAAGCTCCCCGAGAACGTGGCCGCCGAGCTCCTCCTCACCGGCGATCCCCTGACCGTCGAGCGGGCCCACGAGCTGGGCCTCGTCAACGTGATGTGCGAGCCGGGCACGGCCCTCGAGTCCGCCATGGCGCTGGCCGAACGGGTGGCCACCAACGCTCCCTTGGCCGTGCGCGAGAGCTTGGCGGTCATGCGGACCACCCGCGGCGCCGACGACGCCACCGGCTTCCGCCTCTCGAGCGAGGCCTTCGCCCGTCTGGCTGCCACCGAGGACTACGCCGAAGGTCCCCTGGCCTTCATCGAGAAGCGCGAGCCGCAGTGGAAGGGCCGCTGAGTCAGATCGTGCGTTCGATGATGTCGTTGTCGATGAGGAACTGAGCGAGCCCCTCGACGAGCGCCCACTCGCCGACCTCGTCGAGTGCAACCCATTCGGCATCGAGGGCGTCGTCACCCGCCACCGGCTCGATCGGGTCGAGGGTGGTGACGGCGAAGTCGAGCACCACGAAGTGGTGACCGTGGTCGATGAGCTCGACCCAGCCGAGCAGGTCGCCGCAGAGCCCTTCGATCCCGGTCTCCTCCATCAGCTCGCGGAGCACCGCCTCGGGAAGGGTCTCGCCGGACTGCACCCGCCCTCCGGGCACCGACCACTCCCCCGCTCCCGGTGCACGACCGCGACGGACCAAGAGGAGACGGCCGTCATCGACCAGCACCGCACCCACGCACAGCTCGACCGGCGGCAGGTCGGTCATGGCTGCGGCGCCATCGCCGGCAACTCGGGGGTCTCGGCAGGTAGGAGCGACCGGTGCACGATGATGGCCCGCGCCACCAGCCCGAACGACTCGAAGAAGTTCTTGGTGGCCCGGTTGCCCGGCAGTGCGATGCTGTCGATGCCGATGCAACCGGCTCCGGTGGCCCACTCGACGACGAGATCCATCATCGCCTCGCCGACTCCCACCCCGCGGGCATCGGGCTCGACGTAGAGCTCGTCGAGCACCGCCAGTCGTCCGCCATCGCGCAGCGCGTCGATACGGACGGCGGCGTAGCCGATGACCGTGTCGTCGACGGTGCCGACGGCCACCAGGTGGAGGGGGTCGCCGAGCAGCGCCTCGAACGATGCCGGCGTGACCGGCACCGTGCGAGCGGTCTGGCGTGCCCAGATCTGACCGCCCCGTGTGGGGGTCAGCTCCTCGATGACCTGCTGCGCAAGCTGGGCGACGCGATGCAGGTCGTGGGGAGTGGCGGGACGAGCGTGCTCCACGCCGTCAGCTGGCCTGCAGCTGTGCGATGCGGCTGAGGATGGTCATGCGGCCCCGGTGGGCGCGCTCGTAGTGCTGCACCGCCGCGAGCTCTTCGGCGCCGAGGTCGTCGAGCCGGGGCACGACCTGCGATGCCGCCAGGTTGTCGTAGCCGGGGATGGCGAGGCTGTCGGCGCTGGGCAGGTCGCTGTCCGGCGCGGCGACGGGATCGAAGTCGGCGACGGGCTCGGTGTCGCCCGGGCCCCCATCGGTACTGGAGGTCGGGTTCTGCGATGGCGGCGCGTCGTCGGCGGCATCGGGCACCATGGTGAGGCGACTGCCGGCGGGATCGGCCGCAGCAGCGTCGGGAGCGCTGTCGGTGTCGCTGCTGGCGTGGGAGGGGTCCACCGGCGCACCGGCAGCGCGTGCCGCCGCGGCGAGGAGGTCGCCGATGCGCTCCTGGGCCTCGACGGCGAACGAGTCGACCTCGCGCCGGGCGCGCTGGAGTGCGAGCCTGCCGATGAACCGCGCGTTGGTGATGTCCTGGCGACCCCGCGCCGCCAGCTCCTCGATGGCCTCTGGGCCGTGCAACACCGCACCGATCGGTGCGTAGACCACGGCATCGAGAAGGGAGGTCAGCGGATCGCGCGGCTCGTCGGTCACGTCAGACGCAGTCCTTGCAGTACATGAGGTCGCCATCGGCCAGCTGGCTAGGGTGCTTCACCAAGAAGCAGGACTGGCACACGAACTCGCCGGGGCGGCGCGGCTGGATCCGATTGGCGCCATCGGGGGTGGCTTCGACCTCGGGGGCCTCTTCGTCGTCCTCGTCGTCGTCGTCGTCGGCGGCGGCGATCCGGACCTTCAAGATGGCGTCGAGATCGGCCTCGACGTCGTCGGGGTCGAGCTCGTCGTCGTCGTCCTCCTCCTCCTCTTCGTCGTCCTTGCGGGGACGGCGGCGGGCCGCAGCCTCGGCGACGGCCTCCTCGTCCTCATCCTCGGTGTCATCCTCGGTGTCATCGACGGCGACGGCGACGTCGCCGCCGACCACGTCGTGATCGACGACCACGTCGTCGTCGCCGACCACGTCGTCGTCATCGACGATCTCGTCGTCGTCGTCGAGCTCATCGTCGTCAAGCTCCTTGTCGAGCTCCTCGTCGTCGATCAGGTCGTCGTCTGCCATGTGGTCCTCAGTGGGAATCGGGGTGGAAGGGGGACGTGGACGGTCGCGGGCGGATCATAGGCACATCACCACCGGTTGCCACGAACGCTGCGGCGAAATTCCTGGGTTGGGTGACGCCTGACCGCGTGCAGCCGAACGGCTCAGGTGCCGAGCCTCCGGCGTTCGGCTCGACGCTCGGATTCGAGCCGTTCCAGCTCGGGTTCGCCGGAGTGGTCAACGAAGCGCATCATCGCAGCGATGGCGCGGTGCCCGGCCTCGTGCTCGATGATGCGGTGCATCTGCTGCGCCACCGACCGGTAGGCGGGGTGGCCCTGGGGCGTGGTGCGCAGCTCGAGCACGTGCATGGCCTCGCGAGCGTTGAGCTGCATGGCGAAGCGCACGCGGTACGCGAGCGAGACAGCGTAGGGGGCTTGGTGGGCGAACGGCTCCACCATGGCATCGTGGAGCGTTGCTGATCGCTCCATCGCTTCGTCGAACATCGGAGCTGCTCCGCTGGCGTCGACCGCCGCAGGTCGGGTGTAGCCGTGCCGTGGGCTGAGCTGCTGCCACTCGATGGTGAGCATCCGGTGGCGCTGGAGATCGCGGAAGGCCCCGTAGTCGGCGAGCACATCGAAGCGATAACCGACCCGTTCGAGCGCCCGACCAGGCTTGTGGCGGCGGTTGGTCCGATCACCTTCGTAGGCCGCCATCACCGCGAGCCGATCCTCGACCGACATCGTACGAGCCGTCTCCATGAGGTCGGTCTCGGACCGGCTCGAGTAGGGGTAGAGCATGCTCGCGACGAGCTTCACCTCGGCGTCGGGATCGTGGTCGACGAGCGTCACCATCGGCTCACCGTCGGATGTCGAGGTGTCCGGCGCGGGAGGGCCCAGCAGGCGCTCGGCCACCTCCTCCATCGACGTCCGGTTGTCGGCCATGTAGCGGCTCCATGCGACCCCGCGGTCGTCGAGGTCGACCCGCTTGAGGAACGACGGGATCACCTTGCGGAGCTCGTAGAGCATGAGGTCGGCGTAGGTGCGCGCCTCGGGCAGGGGGTGAGCCCGCATGCGCAGGAGCAGCTGCTCGTAACCCTGTCCGGTGCCGTAGATCCCCACGTTCGACAGCGATGCCGCCGGCAGGATGCCGCGCACCGCGTCGAAGGCCTTGGCCCTGATGGCCTGGCGGTACACCAGGTCGGAGTCAGCGGGGACCTTCGGGAACTCGCGGCGGAACCACTCCTGCAGCACAGGGAGCAACCCGGCGTAGGTGTCGAACATGCGGTCCATGTCGCCGACGTAGCGCGTGCCGAGGTGCGACGAGAGCACGGCCGGGTCGCGGTGGTAGCGGAAGCGGCCGCCGATGCGGGTGTCGTAGGCGATGTAGCGGGTCGACTGCTCGAGGTAGGACATGAGCCGACCCCACTCGAGCACCTTGGTGAGCACGTTCGACGCCTGCTCGCACGCCAGGTGCACTCCACCGAGCTGGGCGACCGAGTCGTCGCCGTACTCGAGGAAGACCCGGTCGTAGAGCTCCTCGGCGCGGCGGAGGCCGACGGTGGCGTCGATGGTGCGGTCGCCCTCGATGTCGAGCTCGCCCACGAACTCGTCGAGGAACAGCCGCCGCAGGCTCTTGGCTGAGCGCGAGTAGCGGGCGAACAGCGCGCCCTTGACGACCTCGGGCAGGTTGACCAGGGCGAATACCGGGCCGTCGAGGTTCGTGAAGTACCGACGCAAGATGTCGGACTCTTCCGGGGAGAACTCCTCGGCGACGTAGACGGCCACGGCGGTCGACACTAGGCCCTAGGCAGCCGCGGATCGGGGACCGCTCAGCGTGCTGGTCTGGGGCCCGCTGACGCGTCAGATCCCCGGTGGATGCCCACCCTCGGTGGCGGCGGCCAGGCCCGCCTGAGCCTCGGCACGGATCGTTGGATCGGTCCACAGGTCGGCGACCGTTGCCGCCATGGAGGTGGCGCCGTCGATGACCGCAGCGTCACCGCCGGGCCCCCCCGCATGACGTGCGAACTCGAGCGTGTGGATCGAGACCCCTGCGGGTGCCACCCGCAACATCGGGTGGATCGAGGGGGTGAGGTAGCTGACGTTGCCCATGTCGGTGCTGCCGACCACGTTGGTCTGGGCCGTCGATGGGATGTGGTGGCGCCCCAGCCGCGCGGCGTTGGCCGAGAACGCAGCCAGCAGCGCGGGGTTGTCGAGCATGTCGGCGTAGGGCGTGTCGTTCCACTGGTGGCTCATGGTGCAGCCTGAGGCTGACGCACCGGCGTGGAGGCAGCCGAGCACCCGCTCCTTCAGCGGCTGCAGGCTGGCGAGGCTCGGAGATCGCACGTACCAGAGGGCGGCAGCGTGTCCCGGCACGATGTTGGGCTTGGCGCCACCGTCGGTGAAGATCCCGTGCACCCGCTCGGCGGGGCCGATGTGTTGGCGGAGCGCCGCCACGTTGACGTAGCCGAGGACGGCGGCATCGAGGGCGTTGCGACCGAGCTCTGGGTGCGCGGCCGCATGCGCCTCTTGGCCCGTGTACTCCACCTCCACCTGGTGGATGGCGATGGTGTCCATGCCGGTGAGGTCGGCATCGGCAGGGTGGATCATCATCGCCGCACTGACGTCGTCGAACGCCCCGGCCCGTGCCATGAGCACCTTGCCGCCACCGCCCTCCTCGGCGGGCGTGCCGAGGACGACGACCCGTCCACCGAGCTCCTGGGCCATCGCGGCGGCGGCGATCCCAGCTCCGAGCCCTGCGGCGGCGATGACGTTGTGGCCGCAGGCGTGGCCGATGTCGGGGAGGGCGTCGTACTCGCAGATGATGGCGACGAGCGGCCCCTCGGTGCCGGCTCGGGCGGCAAAGGCGGTGTCGAGGCCGTATGCGTGGGGCTCGACGTCGAGGCCAGCCGCGTCGAGGGCGGCACACAGCACGTCGTGGGCGTGGCGCTCCTCGAAGTTGAGCTCGGGGTTCTCATGGATCGAGTGCGAGACGTCGAGGAGGAGGTCGGCCTGTCCACGGACGTGGCTGGCGATGCGTTCGAAGGTGGTGGGCGCGTCCATCGGCACAACCCTATGACGGCGGCCCCGAGGTCGCCCCGCTCTCAGATCACGCAGGTGAGTGCGTCGGGTTCGATCCGCAGGCTCAGGGTGCGGGCGGTGCCGATCGTGATCCCATCGATCCGCACTGGCGTCGACCGGTCGAGCTCGACCTGGGTAGCAGAGGTGCGGCGCACGGAGATGTCGGGATGAGGGAGGTGGTCACCGGTGCGGACGAGCCGCCGTGCCTTGAGTCGGTCGTCGACGCCGAGTCGTCCGTCGACGACGTCGAGGAGGCCGTCGTTGGGGTGGGCGCGCGGCGCCAGCACCATGGGCCCGAGGTGATCGGCGTTCATCGCCACGACGAAGCGTCCCTGCCACCACAGATGACGCACCACGAGGTGGGCCACGAACCAGTGGAGGCGGCCGTCGACGAGGACCGAGCCGAGGTCGACCGGCACTGTGAGCGCGTCGTCCGAGCGCAGGCGGGCCTCGTCGCCGGTGGCCCCCATCGTGTGGGCCAGGTCGCCCCCCAGGAGGCCGAGCACCGGGATCGGTCGGCGCTCTCGACGGGCGGCTGTGACCACCGCGTTGGCCTCGGCATTGGAGCGCACCACGACCCCGTCGTCGGGAAGCCGACCGGGTTCACCCCACGCCTGCCCCTTCTCGATGGTCATGGCATCGGTTCTGGGTCCTCGTCGGGCCGAGCGACGTCGTCGGGCTCCTCGAGCTCGTCGACCGGCTCGTCGTCGTCGGGGCTGGTGCCGACGGCCGACGAGGCGACGACGATGCCCCGCAGGAGGGCGTCGGCGGCCTGGCGTGCGGCGTCGGCGGTGGCCGGCACCGGTGCGATGCTGCCGATCTGGCGGAGCAGGTCGATGAGCTGCTTGATGTTGCGGACGAAGTCGCCGCCGGTGAGCGTCTCTTCCGACAGGACGTCGTCGAGGTCGTCGCCCGCGGCCCACGAGTGGGCGATGGCGGAGAAACCGGGATCGGGCGGCCGGGTGAGCGGCAGGCGGGCGACCGTCTCGTCGCGGTTGATGGCGCGGGCGATGCCATCGATCTGGTCGATGCGCTCGCTCATCGGGCCGGGCGGGAACCACGGGTCGGGCGGTGGCTGCGAGCTGCGGTGCTCGTAGGTGAACGAGGCAGCCACGCCAGCCAGCGTGGGGGCATCGAGCCCGTCGAGGTGTCCCTGGCGGATCGACTCGGCGATGAGGAAGTCGGATTCGTTGTAGATGCGGGCGAGCAACTGACCGGTGTCGGTGAGCGCCCACCCGTCGAGGTGTCCCCAACGTTCGAGGATCTCGAGCAGGTTCTCGAACTGGACTCCGAGGCTGCCGGTGCGTTGGCGGCGCTGGCGCTCGAGGTCGGCCAGCTCGCGGTCGAGCCGCTCGAGCTGCCGTTGGGCCTTGAGGTGGGCGTCGCGGTCGGGACAGGCGTCGACCGGGTGATCGAGGGTGACCGACCCGTCGCTGTCGGTACGCCCACCCCTGCGTCGCGACGCTGGGGCCAGTCGGGCGCTGCGAAGTCGCCGGCGCACCTCGGAGAGGAAAGCTCGGTTGTTCGGCGCGAACGGCTTGGGTAGCTCGACGTGTCCGAGCACCTGGGGGAACCCACTGAAGTCGGTGGGCCCGAGGTTGAGCAGGTGCCGGGGTGAGCCCAAGGCGCGCAGCTTCACTGCGCCGCCCTTGCGCTGGGCGACGCTGATGACGACGGCCGGCCCGGCTGCACTCCCCCGCTCGACATCGATGATGTCGCCAGGCCGGAGGGCGGCGAGGGCACGAGCGACATCGTGGGCGGCAGGGCTGGCAGGTCGCTGGTCGCGCTGGCGGCGTTGGAGCTCGCGGTATTCGGCCACGTCGCCGAGCTCGCAGGTGGCCTCGGCCGCGGCCCGGACCCGCAGCCCGGTGCGCTGCTCGATGCGACGGCCGAGCCGGACGACGACGCGATCGGAGCGGAACTGGGCGAACGAGTGCTCGAGCATGCGCACCGCGTCGTCGGCGTCGTAACGCCGCACGAGGTTGGCCGCCATGTTGTAGGTGGGACGAAACGCCGAGGTGAGCTCGAAGGCCCGGCTGGCGGCCAGGTTGGCGACGTCGTCGAAGGTGACGAACGGCGACCAGAGCACCACCGCGTGGCCGATGCTGTCGATGCCGCGCCGGCCGGCACGCCCGGTGAGCTGGGTGTACTGGCCGGGGGTGAGCATGGCGTGGCGCTCGCCCCCGAACTTGCTGAGCTTCTCGATGACGACGGTGCGCGCCGGCATGTTGATGCCGAGCGCCAGGGTCTCGGTGGCGAAGATCGCTTTCACCAGGCCCTCGACGAAGATGGCCTCGACCGCCTCCTTGAACGGCGGCACCATGCCGGCGTGGTGCGCGGCGAAGCCCGACTCGAGCCCGGCGAGCCAGCGGTCGTAGCCGAGCACGGCGAGGTCGGCGGGATCCATGTCGCCGAGGTGGGCCTCGACGATCTCGCGGATGCGATCGCGTTCGGGCGAGGTGGTGAGCCGCATGCCGCTGTCGAGGCAGGCCTTCACGGCGTCGTCGCACGCGGCGCGGCTGAAGATGAAGGTGATGGCGGGCAGCAGGTTCCGCTCGGCCAGCAGCTCGACGACCTCGACGCGGCGGGGCGTGAACCAGCGGCGGCGCCCGCGTCCGCCGCGGGGGCCGCTGCCGACGTCGATGTCGAAGCGATGCCCCTCGGTGTTGGCTCGGCCGCCGGGGATGGTGTCGATGAGGTGCAACCGGTCGGCTTGGCGATCGCCGACGAGGTAGTGGTTCACCAGGTCGACGGGCCGGGTGGTCTCGATGACCACGTCGGTCTGTCCCCGCACGGTGGTGATCCACTCGGCGAGCTCGGCGGCGTTGGACACGGTGGCCGACAGGCAGACGAGGCGGACGTCGGCCGGTGAGTGGATGATGACCTCCTCCCACACCGGACCCCGGTACTCGTCCTGTAGGTAGTGCACCTCGTCGAGCACGACCCACCGCAGGCGATCGAGCGCCGACGACCTGGCGTAGATCATGTTGCGGAGGACCTCGGTGGTCATCACCACCACGGGCGCCGTGCCGTTGATGGCGTTGTCGCCGGTGAGCAGCCCCACGTTGTCGTTGCCGTGCCGAGCGACGAGGTCGTTGTACTTCTGGTTCGACAACGCCTTGATGGGGGTCGTGTAGAAGACGCGGTGCCCTTCGTCGAGCGCCACCTCGATGGCGTACTCCCCCACCACCGTCTTGCCCGAGCCGGTGGGCGCAGCCACCAGGACCGAGTTGCCCGCGTCGATGGCGTCGATGGCCTGGGCCTGGAAGGGGTCGAGGGGGAACCCGCGACTCTGCTCGAAGCGTCTGCGTCGGTCCACGGCGGTCACCTCTTCACCAAGCGCCCGATGAGGATGGATGCCTCGTAGAACAGGTACATCGGCACCGAGAGCACGGCGAGGCTGATCGGGTCACCCGATGGTGTGATCACCGCGACCAAGACCACGATGCCGACGATGGCATAGCGCCGGGTGGCTCCGAGCTGCTCGGGGCGCAGGATCCCGACGAGCTGCAGGAAGACCAGCAGGATCGGGAACTCGAACCCGATGCCGAAGCCCACCATCATCTTCACCAGGAACGCCAGGTAGGCCGAGCCGGTGAACTGCTGTTCGAAGTTGGCGCCGGCGATGTCGACCAGGAACTCGAGCGCCCTCGGGATGGTCCAGAAGGCGAGCCCGGCGCCCAGGAGGAAGAGGAGCGCGCCGGACACCACGAACGGCACCGCGTAGCGCTTCTCGTTGGGGTGCAGCGCTGGCGTGATGAAGCGCCAGAGGTTCCAGAGGATCACGGGCATGGCGAGGCCGATGCCGGTGTAGAACGCCACGGTGATGCGCACCCCGAAGCCCTCGAGGGGGTCGGTCTGCAAGAAGACGCACTCGTCGGCCGGGCGGATGTCGCAGTAGGGAGCGGCGAGGATGTCGAGGATCGGCTCGTAGAAGTAGAACACGACTGCGGCCCCGACCCCGATGAAGAGCGCGCAGCGGATGATGCGGGTGCGGAGCTCGCCCAGGTGCTCCATGAACGTCATCTGGGCCTCGGACCCCGGATCGGGTGGCCGTTCGCCGACCGCGCGGCGTCGGATCCTCACGTCGGCGTGCCGGCATCGCCTCCGGGCGGCGCAGGCGCATCGCCGGGGCCCTGAGCGTCGGACAGGTCGTCGTCGGACAGGTCGGCGTCGTACAGGTCGTCATCGGACAGGTCGGCGTCGTACAGGTCGTCATCGGACAGGTCGGCGTCGGAACGCGCCGCCGGGTCGTCCTCGATCGGAGCGACAGCTCGGGCGGGTGGTGACTGCGGGCGCCGGGAGGGGTCGGTGTCGAGCATCGCGGTGCGCATCTCGGCTTGGAAGCCGTCGGACACCCTGCGGACCTCGCTGACCACCTGGCCGACCTTGCGCACCGCTCCCGGGAGCTTGTCGGGGCCGAGGACGATGAGGGCCACGAGGAGGATGACGATGACCTCTCCTCCCCCGATACCGAACATTCCGCCGAGTCTACCGACGCATGGGGTGGGCCGAGCCACGGTGGAACCCGGCCCGCACCTCGCGCAGGCGGGCGATCGCCTGGACGAGCTCGTGACGCGACATGTCGAGGCGTCCCACCTCGTGGTGCAGGGCGGCGACGGAGCACTCGACCTTGCGGAGCACGCCCACGAACACGAGGCACATCACCACCACGAGCGCGGCGGGCAGGAGCCAGACGGAGCTCATCGCGTCGACGCTAGCGGTCCGACCCGGCGTGTCCAGGCCGAGGTCGGACGGGCGCCTCGATGTCACGCGGCGAGCAGGCCTGGCCCGACACTCCGAGCTGATCAGGCCGGTGGGGTCGTCGGTGTCCCGTCGGGCCGGAGCAGTTTCCAGCGGCCGTTGGGGG
>JAENWR010000124.1 GCA_016649895.1 Acidimicrobiia bacterium
ATCCTCGACGACGGCGGCGACGCCACGATGCTCGTGCACAAGGGCGTCGAGTTCGAAGACGCCGGCGCGGTGCCAGCCCCCGAGACCGCCGACTCCGAGGAGTTCGAGGTCGTCCTCCACACCCTGGCCCGCACCCTCGCCGAGGATGGCCAGCTCTGGCATCGCACGGCCGACGCCATCCTCGGCGTCACCGAGGAGACCACCACCGGCGTGCACCGGCTCTACCAGATGATGGAGGCCGGCAAGCTGCTGTTCCCCGCCATCAACGTGAACGACTCGGTCACCAAGTCGAAGTTCGACAACCTCTACGGCTGTCGCCACTCGCTCATCGACGGCATCAACCGGGCCACCGACGTGATGATCGGCGGCAAGACCGCGGTCGTCCTCGGCTTCGGCGACGTGGGCAAGGGCTGCGCCCAGTCGCTGCGGGGCCAGGGCGCTCGGGTGATCATCACCGAGATCGACCCCATCTGCGCCCTCCAGGCGGCGATGGAGGGCTACCAGGTGACCACCCTGGAAGATGTCGTCGACACTGCCGACATCTTCATCTCGGCCACCGGCAACAAGGACATCATCACCGCCGAGCACATGGGCCGCATGAAGCACCAGGCCATCGTCGGCAACATCGGCCACTTCGACAACGAGATCGACATGGCCGGGCTCAACAAGATGTCCGACGTGCAGCGCGAGAACATCAAGCCGCAGGTCGACAACTACGTGTTCCCCGACGGTCACTCGGTGCTGGTGCTCGCCGAGGGACGCCTGCTCAACCTCGGCTGCGCCACCGGCCACCCGTCGTTCGTGATGTCGGCCAGCTTCAGCAACCAGGTGCTGGCCCAGCTCGAGGTGTTCACCAACCGCGACGCCTACGAGCTCGGCGTGCACGTGCTGCCGCGGCACCTCGACGAGAAGGTCGCCATGGCCCACCTCGATGCCCTCGGCGTGAAGCTCACGAAGCTCACCCCGCAGCAGTCGGAGTACCTCGGCATCCCGGCCAACGGGCCGTTCAAGCCCGACCACTACAAGTACTGAAGGGCGCGGGGAAGCCCTCCTGGAGGCGTGGCATGTACTCGGGTCTGACAGAGTCGGCCTTCCGATGCGCCCATCCTCCAGCGACGAAGCCTCGGTGCTCAGTCTCACAGCGATCCGCGATCTCATAGGTCTGATCCGGCGGCGCCGACCCCGGCTCGAACATGAACATGAACTGCCACCCTGCCGGGTCGATCATCTGGTGGATCTCGGAGACCTCCAGACCCTCGCGGAGCATGCACTCGCGGGCATCAACAGATTCCTGCCGGTACTCCGCCTCGGTGACCTCCCGGTCATCGAGCGCATCGAGCTGGCGCTGGAGTCCGGCCGTCATGCCATCCGAGCTTGGTTCCTCGCCGCCCGACGATGTGCACGCGGCTGCAGCGACGAGCACGACAGCCATCGCGAGTTGTCGGCCGAACCGGCCTGGAATCATGCGGGCCATCTTGGTCCAATCGGGCGAGGTGGTGTGGTCAATCGGGTCCCTCGCCGTCGATCACGATCGCCATCATGTGTTGAACACCGCGCAACCGGTCTCGCGATGAGCCGCCCACTTGGCTGCCCCTCCTTCAAGTGTCCGGCCGACCTCGGATGGTGACGGTCCTGCCGAACTCGAGCGTCGACACTGGGCGGGTCCCCTCGCTCTAGCCTGCCCGATCACACCGATCAGAGGGGGAGCGGAGTGGATCAGCTCGAGGGCCGCGTCGCGGTCATCACCGGCGGCGCGAGCGGCATGGGGTTGGCGTTCGCGCGCCGGTTCGCAGCCGAAGGCATGCACCTGGTGCTCGCCGACGTCGAGGCTCCGGCCCTCGATGCGGCCGTGGCAGAGCTGGGCGCCGAAGGGGCCGAGGCGTTCGGCGTCGTCACCGACGTGTCCGACGCCGCGGCGATGGACCGGCTCCGCGACGCCGTCCTCGACCGGTACGGCGCGGTGCACGTCGTGTGCAACAACGCCGGCGTGAGCGGCTCGCGGGCGCCGACCCACGAGCTCACGACGGAGGAGTGGGCCTGGTGCATCGGGGTCAACCTCTGGGGCGTCATCCACGGCCACCGCGTCTTCTCGCCGCTGCTCATCGCCCAGGACGAGGGCCACATCGTGAACACCGCCTCTATGGCGGGCCACACGTCGTTCAACGGCCTGTCGCCCTACCACCTCACCAAGCACGCGGTCGTCGCCCTGAGCGAGGTCGTCTACCACGAGCTCGCCGCATCGGGGTCGGCGGTCGGGATCTCGGTGCTGTGCCCCGGATTCGTCAACACCCGGATCGCCGAGTCCACCGAGCTGCCGGGAGAACAGGCGAAGCAGCCGCTCATCGACGACGAGGCGGCTGTGGCCGAGGCGGAGGCGGTCCGCCAGATGACCCGCGACTTCTTCGCCATGCAACAGTCGCCCGAGGAGGTGGCCGAGATCGTGCTCGACGCCGTCCGCACCAAGCGGTTCTACCTGTTCACCGCCGACGCCTGGACCGACCAGATGGCCGAGCGGCACGAGGACATCGCCACCGGCCGCAACCCCCGACCCCGAGGGTCGATGATCGAGGAGGCGTTCCGTGGATGACCTGACCGGGAAGGTCGCCGTCGTCACCGGCGGCGCCAGCGGCATCGGCCGGGCCATGGTCGACCGCTTTGCCGCCGACGGCATGCGCATCGTCATCGGCGACATCGAGGAGGCGGTGCTCGAGACCACCGTGGCCGAGCTGCGTGAGCGCGGCACCGAGGTCGTCGGCGTGGTCGTCGACGTGTCGGACCCCGCCTCGATGCAGTCGCTGGCCGACGAGGCCCTCGACGTGTTCGGCGGCTGGCACGTCGTGTGCCTCAACGCCGGTGTCGGCGCGGGCGGGCCGATCTGGGAGGTTCCGATCGCCGACTGGGAGTGGGTGCTCGGGGCGAACCTGTGGGGCATCGTCCACGGCCTCCGGTCGTTCGTCCCTGGACTGGTCGAGCAGGACGAGGGTCATGTCGTCATCACCGCATCGCTCGCCGGACTCGTGGCCGGCGCCAACCTCGGCCCCTACAACGCCTCGAAGTTCGCGGCGGTCGCCATCGGCGAGACGCTCCAGGCCGACCTTTCGGCCGTCGCGTCGGGCGTGGGCGTGTCGATCCTGTGCCCGGCCTGGGTGAACACCCGCATCTTCGAGTCGGGCCGCAACCGTCCCACGGGCGACACGACTTCCGCGGTGGGGCCGACGGGTGGCGACGACGGCCGTGAGGAGGCCGCGGCGTTCTTCGCCGCATCGATGCCCGCGGCTCAGGTGGCCGACGCGGTGGCGGACGCGATCCGCACCCGACGGCTCCACATCCTCACCCACGACTACAGCGCCGAGCTCGTGCGCGGCCGCACCGAGCAGATCCTCGGCGGCTGACGGCCACCGGCCCAGATCAGGCCTCGATCAGCTCGTAGGCGACGTCGAGCGCGCGGTCACCTTCGCAAGCGCTCGACGGTGGCGAAGAGCTCGTCGTCGGTCAGCGGGGGCAGCGCGTCGCGCGGTATGGCGACAAGGCCCTCGTTGGTCTCGACGAGGTCAACCGAGGCAGAGACGCCCACGATGTCGATGTCACCGTCGCGCTCGTTGATCTCCACCTGACGTCAGCCGATCTCGGCTGCGGTGGGTGGAGGGTGGCGGTCGACGGCGAAGATCGGCAGGAAGAACTGCACGTTCGGCCCGATCGTCAGCGCGAACAGGACGGTGCCGGCACCGACCGTGCCGCCGAGGACCACGCCCAGGGCGAGCGCCGTGAGCTCGATGAGGGTGCGCACGAGGCGCACCGTGGGCCCGCGCCGGGCGATGCTCGTCATGAGGCCGTCACGAGGCCCAGGGCCGAGTCCGGCACCGATGTAGAGGCCCGATCCAGGGCCGAACAGGAACACCCCGACGACGAGGAACGCGACGCGGGCGGCCAGGTGGTCGGGTTGGGGTAGCCAGAGCAGCACGATGTCGACGGTGGCACCGATGAGGATGACGTTGGTGATCGTGCCGATCCCCGGCCGTTCGCGCAGGGGTATCCAGCTGATGAGGAGCACCGCTCCCACGAGGATGCCGACCGTTCCGATCGGGACCCCGGTGAGCTTGCTGATGCCCTGGTGCAGCACGTCCCACGGGCCGAGGCCCAGGTCGGCGTTGACGGTGAGGGCGATGCCCACGCCGCACAGAACCAGCCCGGCGACGAGCCGGGGGAGTCGTCGCCCCAGCTGGTGACGCGGCCCGATGAGGCCGTAGCCGGGAGGCGGGGCGATGGAGGGGTTCCCGGCGGGCATCGGGCGAGGGTACCGGCCTCGCTGTGGCCATCGGCCGGGATTCATGTCACAGGTGCTCCGCATGATGGGGCGGTGCTCCTCGCCACGCGTTGCCCCATCTGCCGTCGCCCCGACGGGTCGCCCTGTCCCGAGTGCGTCGAGCTCCTCGAACCGGCCCCGAAGGTACCCCGTCCACTCGGGCTCTCGCAGCTGCACGCTGCGCTGGTCTACGACGGGGCGGCGCGCCTGCTCGTGGCGGGGCTGAAGTACCGCAATGCCCGGTCGGCGGTCTCGTGGGTGGCCGAGGCCATGGTGTCGCGCCTCCCCGAACCGCACGGCTGCGACGTCGTCACATGGGCGCCCACATCCGACCGCCGACGACATCAACGCGGCTTCGACCAGTCGGAGCTGCTGGCCCGGGCCGTGGCGAGGCGACTGCACCTCCCCATTGCGACGATGCTGCGCCGCCGACCCGGCCCCTCGCAGACCGGCCGCTCCGCCGCCGACCGACGCGACGGGGTCGGCTTCTGCGCCCGCCGATCGGTCGAGGGGCTGGTGGTGCTCGTCGTGGACGACGTCATCACCACCGGAGCGACGCTAGGAGCGGCCGGTCAGGCGCTGGTGGGCGCTGGCGCGGCATCGGTCGTCGGACTCGTCGCGGGCGCCACCCCACCGCCCGGCCGCTGAAGCACCGGCACCCTCCGTCTGCACCCGGCTCCTCCCGCCGCCGCGGAGCCATGGCGGTAGCCTCGACCGAATGATCGCGACTGAGCCACGCCTCGAGGGGGAGCGCCTGCGGGTGCTCGTCTGTGACGACCATGCCCTGTTCCGCCGGGCCGTCGTCACCTCGCTGGAGGAGTCGGGATTCGACGTTGTGGCCGAGGCGGAGTCGGGTAACGAGGCGATCGAGCGGGCCACCGAGCATGCCCCCGACCTCATCTGCATGGATCTGCGCATGCCCGATGGAAGCGGCATCGAGGCGACCGCTGCCATCACCCGCGCCCGGCCCTGGAGCCGGGTCTTGCTGCTCACGGTGAGCGACGACATCGACGAGATCGCCGGCGCGATCCTCGCCGGTGGCATCGGCCACATCCGCAAGGAGGAGGCCATGAGCGTGCTCGCCGAGGTCGCAGCCGAGGTGGTTGGTGGCGGAGTGCACATCGGTCGGGCGCTCGCCCGCCGGATCCGCCTCGAGCTCGGGCGCCTGGTCGATGCGGATCAGGTCGCCGGTGCCGGCACCGGTGCCGGCCTCGACACCGCCGACGACGGGTTCGCCGCACCGCTGGTCGTCGGTCCCGGCACGTGTTCGTGGCGACCGAGTGCGGCCCAGCTGGCGCTGCTCGACGCGGTCTCCGAGGGACGTCCCCTTGCCGACGCCGCGCACGTCGCCGGCATCGCCCCACGCGCCGCGCGCACCGAGCTGCGCGTCGCCCTCGAAGGCCTCCACCGGGTGGGGCGCGCCGCGTCGACCAGCTGATCCGAGCCCTGATCGGGCTGTCGGCGGTCGCATCGGTACACTCGTTCTCCTCATGGGAATCCTCGACAAGGTCCTCCGCGCCGGCGAAGGCAAGAAGGTCCGCGCCATCGGCGGACTGGTGCCCGACATCAACGCTCTCGAGCCCGAGCTCGAGGCGCTCTCCGACGACGCGCTGCGGGCCAAGACGGTCGAGTTCCGCACCCGCGTCGACAACGGCGAGACCGTCGATGACCTGCTCATCGAGGCGTTCGCCGTCACCCGCGACGCGGCTCGGCGCGTCATCGGTCAGCGTCACTTCGACGTGCAGCTCATGGGCGGCGCGGCGCTCCACTTCGGATGGGTGGCCGAGATGAAGACCGGCGAGGGCAAGACGCTCGTATCGACCCTGCCGGCCTACCTCAACGCCCTCGGCGGCAAGGGCGTCCACATCGTCACGGTCAACGACTACCTGGCCAGCTTCCAGAGCGAGTGGATGGGCCGCATCCACCGGTTCCTCGGCCTCGACGTCGGCCTCGTCATCCCCGGCGAGCGCGACACCGACTACAAGCGCGCCCAGTACGCCTGCGACATCACCTACGGCACGAACAACGAGCTCGGCTTCGACTACCTGCGCGACAACATGGCGATGTCGCTCGAACGCCGGGTGCAGCGGGGCCACAACTTCGTCATCGTCGACGAGGTCGACTCGATCCTCATCGACGAGGCCCGCACCCCGCTCATCATCTCGGGTCGTCTCGCCGACGCCGAGCAGATCTACTACAAGTTCGCCGCCATCATCCGGGGCCTCCAGCGCGACGTCGACTACGAGGTCGACGAGGAGAAGCGCAACGTCTCGCCGCTGGAGTCGGGCATCGAGAAGGTCGAAGACGCCCTCGGCGTCGAGAACCTCTACGACGAGGTCTCCACCAACCTGGTCCACCAGTTGGGCGCGGCGCTGAAGGCGAAGGAGCTCTACAAGCGCGACAAGGACTACATCATCCAGAACGGCGAGGTGAAGATCGTCGACGAGTTCACCGGTCGCGTCCTCGATGGCCGGCGCTGGTCCGAGGGACTGCACCAGGCGGTCGAGGCGAAGGAAGGGGTGAAGATCAAAGAGGAGAACCAGACCCTCGCCACGATCACGCTCCAGAACTACTTCCGCCTCTACGACAAGATCTCCGGCATGACCGGCACGGCCGAGACCGAGGCGGCCGAGCTGATGGGCACCTACGGCCTCAACGTGGTGCCCATCCCCACCAACAAGCCGATGGTCCGTCTCGACCAGGGCGACCTCATCTACAAGACCGAAGAGGCCAAGTTCGATGCGTTGGTCGAGGACATCCTCGAGCGCTACGACACCGGCCAGCCCGTCCTCGCCGGCACCGCGTCGGTCGCGACCTCCGAGCGCCTCTCGTCGCTGCTCGACCGGCGCGGCATCACCCACGAGGTCCTCAACGCCAAGCAGCACTTCCGCGAGGCCGAGATCGTGGCCCAGGCCGGGCGGATGCACGCCATCACCGTCGCCACCAACATGGCCGGTCGAGGCGTCGACATCATCCTCGGCGGAAACGCCGAGCTGCTGGCACTGCGCGACACCAAGGCCGAAGGGCTCGATCCCGAGTCCGAGGAGGGTGCGGCCCGTCTCGCCGAGCTCGTCGCCAAGTACGAACCGGAGACCGAGCGCGAAGGCGACAAGGTACGCGAGCTCGGTGGGCTCTACGTGTGCGGCACCGAGCGTCACGAGAGCCGCCGCATCGACAACCAGCTGCGTGGTCGCGCCGGTCGCCAGGGCGATCCGGGCGAAAGTCGGTTCTACCTGTCGCTCGAGGACGACCTGATGCGACTGTTCGCCACCGGCGCCATGAACTGGGTGATGGGCAAGGCCCTCCCCGACGACGTGCCCATCGAGGCCAAGATGGTCACCAAGGCCATCGAGCGGGCCCAGAACACCGTCGAGCAACGCAACGCCGAGATCCGCAAGAACGTGCTCAAGTACGACGAGGTGATGAACGAGCAGCGCAAGGTGATCTACCGGCGCCGCGAGCAGATCCTTCAGGGCGCCGACCTGCGAAAGGAGGCGTTCGAGGCGCTGGCCGAGGCGGTCGACGGCACGATCTCCACCTTCTGCGTCTCCGACTTCACCGACGAGTGGGACCTCGACGGACTTGTCGTCGAGGTGGCTACCTACTGGCCGACGCAGCTCACGGCGACCGACCTCGCCGAGGTGACCGCCACCGACGACCTCTACGACGTGCTGATGGCCGAGGCCTCGTCGTACTACGAGGAGCGGGAGGTGACGCTCGGCGAGGAGGTCATGCGCCAGGTCGAGCGCACGGTCATGCTGCGCATCATCGACCAGAAGTGGCGTGAGCACCTCCAGGAGATGGACTACCTGCAGGGTGGGATCAACCTGCGGGCCATGGGTCAGAAGGACCCGCTCATGGAGTGGCAGCGCGAGGGCTTCGACATGTTCGGCCAGATGATGACCGCCATCGCCCAGGACTTCGTGAAGTACGTCATGCACGTCGAGGTGGCGGTCAAGGCCCCCACCCCCGACGAGGAGCCCAAGGTCAGTGACGTCCAGTACTCGGCGCCCGACGACCAGCCGCCGTCCCTGGTCGGCG
>JAENWR010000073.1 GCA_016649895.1 Acidimicrobiia bacterium
CGACACCTCCTGGACCCCTTCGTCATGGCGTACTCGGACGGCCGGCCAGCAGCCCGACTGGCCCGACGAAGCCGACCTCGACCGCGTGCTCAAGACGATCGCCACCCTGCCGCCTCTGGTCTTCGCCGGCGAGGCCCGCGACCTCACGACCCAGCTGTCGCGGGTCGCCAACGGCGAGGCATTCCTTCTCCAGGCCGGCGACTGCGCCGAGTCGTTCGACTCGTTCGCCGCAGACCCCATCCGCGACAAGTTGAAGATCATCCTCCAGATGGCGGTGGTCCTCACCTACTCGGCGGGTGTCCCCGTCATCAAGGTCGGCCGCATCGCCGGGCAGTTCGCCAAGCCACGGTCGAGCGCCACCGAGACCATCGGCGGTGTCGAGCTGCCGTCGTTCCGCGGCCACATGGTGAACGATGCCGGTTTCACCGCCGCCTCGCGCACCCCCGATCCCGAACGCCTGCTCGCGGTGTACCACCAGTCGGCCTCGACCCTCAACCTGCTGAGGGCGTTCACCAAGGGCGGTTTCGCCGACCTCGCCCGGGTGCACGTCTGGAACCAGGAGTTCGTCGCCAGCTCCCCTGCCGGCAAGCGCTACGAAGAGGTAGCGAGCGGCATCGAACGCGCCCTGCGGTTCATGGCTGCGTGCGGGGTCGACGGCGTCTCGGTCCCGCAGCTGCACGAGGCCGATCTGTGGACCAGCCACGAGGCGCTCATCCTCGGCTACGAGGAGGCGCTCACCCGACGCGACTCGCTCACCGGCGACTGGTACGACACCTCGGCCCACATGATCTGGATCGGTGAGCGCACCCGTCAGCTCGACGGCGCCCACTTCGAGTTCTTCCGTGGCGTCCAGAACCCCGTCGGCTGCAAGATCGGCCCCACGGTGACCCCCGCCGAGGCGCTCGAGATCTGCCAGGCGCTCAATCCCGACCGGGTACCGGGCCGTCTCACCCTCATCAGCCGCATGGGCGCCGACCGCGTCGAGGCCAGCCTCCGCCCCATCCTGCGGGCAGTGGCCGATGCCGGCCATCCCGTGGTGTGGGCGTGCGACCCCATGCACGGCAACACCTTCACCAGCCCGTCGGGTCACAAGACCCGCCACCTCGAAGACATCCTCGCCGAGATCAGTGGGTTCTTCGCCGCCCACCACGCCGAGGGAACCTGGCCGGGAGGCGTTCACATCGAGCTCACCGGCGACGACGTCACCGAGTGCCTCGGTGGGTCCACCGAGGTGCTCAGCTCCGACCTCGACAGCCGCTACGAGACGATGTGCGACCCGCGGCTCAACGGTCGCCAATCGCTCGACCTCGCGTTCCGCCTCGCCGAACTGCTCCGCAAGATCTGACCCGCGAGGCGCCGGTCACGACAGCGAGGCTATGCCAGGTTCTCGACGAACGCTTCGAGCTGGCGCAGGTTGCGCACCTCGAAGGTGCCGTCGCAGTGGGCTCCGTACTCGCCCACGATGGAGTCGCCGGTGTCCCAGTAGGACTTGGGCTCGGGGTTCAGCCAGAAGACGTTGCGGGCCCGCTTGTTGATCTCCTGCACGATCCACGCCTGCGACGCGTGGTAGTTGTTGCGAGCATCGCCGAGGATCATCACGGTGGTCTTCGAGCTAACCTCCTTGCCGTACCGCTCCCAGAACACCTCGAGGGCATGCCCGTAGTCGGAGTGACCGTCGACCCAGACGACATCGGCCTCGGTGTTCACCCGGTGCACGGCCTGGGAGATGTCCTCGACGCCTTCGAAGTACGAGGTGACCTCGTCGAGCCCGTCGATGAACACGAACGCACGCACCTTCGAGAACTGGCCACTGATGGCGTAGACGAGGTGCAAGGTGAAGCGGGCGAACGCCGCGACCGAACCCGAGATGTCGGCGATGATGAAGATCTCAGGCTTGTGGGGGCGGGGGTACTTGAACTTCGGCTCGGCCGGCACGCCGCCGTAGGAGAGCGAGTGGCGGACGGTGCTGCGGAAGTCGAGCGGGCCCTTGCGGCCGTGGCGGCGCTTGCGAGCAAGGCGCACGGCCAGCTTGCGGGTGAGTGGGTAGATGGCCTTCTTGAGGTTGACCATCTCCTCGCGAGAGGCGTGCATGAAGTCGACGTCTTCGGGGAGCGGCTTGCGCAGCGTCTTGGCCATGGCCTCGACCCCCCGGTCGGCCACCAGGCGACGCCTGATCTCGGCCTCGACCTCCTTCTTCAGGCGGTCGATGCGCGACTCGTACTCGTCGCGCTCGAGACGCTCCTCGAGCGGGGTGAGACCCGGAGCGGGCGCCTTGTCCTTGGCCTGTGCCATGAGCTTCTCGAGCACCGAGTCGAGGTCGAGGTTCCGCAGCGTGCGGTAGAGGTAGTAGGTACCGCCGACCGGTCGACCTGGCTCCATGCCGGCGAAGCGACGCACCGACTGGCGGGCGATGGCGCTCATCATGGCGTCGTCGCCGCGCATGAGCGCCTGGTAGAGCATCTGGGCGAGCTCTTCGGGCGACATCTGCGAGCCGCCGCTGCCATCGCCCTGGCCCTGCTGGGCCATGCCCTCCATGTCGGGCGTGTCGGACCCTTCGCCCCCCTCGTCGCCGCCCACCAGGTACTCCTTGCCGCGCAAGGAGAAGTACACCTCGAAGACGGTTTCGAACGAACGCCAGTGGCTGTCGTTCTTCACCATGGTGGCGGCGAGCGCGTACTTGAGCGCGTCGCGATCCTCGAGCGGGATGTGGCGCACGGCCTCCATCGCGTCGATGTTCTCGCTGAGGCTCACCGGGATGCCGGCCTCGCGCAGGTCGCGGATGAACCCTGAGAGCAGCTCGAGCATGGGTGAGATCTGGTCGGGTTCGGCGGTGTCGGTCATGGGTCGACCCCCCGGGTCAGGACTGGCCTGCGAACTCGGCGGCGTTGGTCGAGAACTCCTTGGCGGCCTTCTCGATGTCGCTGCGGTACTTCAGCAAGATGTTGAGGGTGTCGGTGGCATCCTGCGCGGTGACCTGGTCGATGTTGAGCAGCATCAGCGTGTTGGCCCAGTCGAGCGTCTCCGACACCGAGGGGGCCTTCTTCAGATCGAGCTGTCGGATCGAGCGGACGATGCGGGCCACCTGGTCGGCCAGGCTCTCGGTGATGCCCGGCACCTTGGTGAGGACGATCTCCTTCTCGCGCTCCATGTCGGGGTAGTCGATGTGGAGGAAGAGGCAGCGGCGCTTGAGGGCCTCGGAGAGCTCGCGGGTGTTGTTCGAGGTGAGGAACACGAGCGGGATCTGCGTGGCGACGACGGTGCCCAGCTCGGGGATCGACACCTGGTAGTCGGACAGGATCTCGAGGAGGAGCGCCTCGGTCTCGATCTCGACGCGGTCGACCTCGTCGATGAGGAGCACGACGGGGTCCTTGGCCGAGATGGCCTCGAGAAGCGGGCGGGTGAGCAGGAACTCGTCGGAGAAGATGTCGTCTTCGATGTCGCTCCAGGTGCCTTCGGAGTTACGTTCGGCCTGGATGCGCAGGAGCTGCTTCTTGTAGTTCCACTCGAAGAGCGCCTTGGACTCGTCGAGCCCCTCGTAGCACTGCAGGCGGATCAGGCGAGCACCTGTCATCTCGGCCACCGACTTGGCGAGCTGGGTCTTGCCGGTACCGGCGGGACCCTCGACCAGGATCGGCTTCTGGAGACGATCGGCGAGGTAGACGACGCCGGCGATGCCGTCGTCGGCGAGGTAGTTGGTGTCGGCCAACCCCTGGCGGACGGCGGGCACGGACTCGAATCGGTAATCCATGCGGTGACCCTAGCGAACGGCTTGACCGCACAGTCAATCGGTCGACAGCACGGCGGCCATCTGTCGAGGCGATCGGCGCCAGACCCGATCGGACGGCGCTCAGCCGCGGGTCTGACCCTCTCCGCGCACGATGTACTTGGCGCTGGTGAGCTGCCGCAGCCCCATGGGGCCACGCGCGTGCAGCTTCTGGGTGCTGATGCCGATCTCGGCACCGAACCCGAACTCCTCGCCGTCGACGAAGCGGGTGGAGGCGTTGACCACCACGGCCGCCGCATCGACCTCGGCGCAGAAGCGATCGGCCGCGGCGATGTCGCTGGTGACGATGGCTTCGCTGTGCCCCGACCCGTGTTGGGCGATGTGGCTGATCGCTTCATCGAGGCTGTCGACCACTCGCACCGAGAGCTTGAGGTCGAGGAACTCGGTGCCCCAATCGTCGTCGGATGCCGGCTGCATCGACGGCACCAAGGCCCGGGCGCGCTCGTCGCCCACCAGCTCGACACCTGTCAGCGAGGTGGCGGCCTCGGGCAGGAACCGCTCGGCGACGCTCGAGTGGACGAGCAGCGATTCGGCGGCGTTGCACACCGACGGGCGTTGGGTCTTGGCGTTGACGATGATGTCGCGTGCCATGTCGAGGTCGGCTGCCGCGTCGACGTAGACGTGGCAGTTGCCGTCGCCGTCGATCACGTAGGGAACCGTTGCGTTCTCGAGGATGGCGGCGATGAGCGACGGCCCACCGCGCGGGATGAGGCAGTCGACGATGCCCCGCAGCTGCATGAACTCGACGGCCGACTCACGACTCGTGTCGTCGACGAGCACCACGCTGTCGGCCGGGAGCCCGGCCTTGGCCACGGCCTCGCTGAGCACGGCGGCGATGGCGATGTTGGAGTGAATGGCGCCCGACGAGCCGCGCAGGAACGCGGCGTTGCCCGACTTGAGGCACAGACCGGCGGCGTCGCTCGTGACGTTGGGGCGGTTCTCGTAGATGATGGCGACCACCCCGAGCGGCACCCGCACCTGGGAGATGCGCAGCCCGTTGGGGCGCACCCATCCGCCGATCACCTCCCCAACCGGGTCGGCCAGGGCGGCCACCTGGCGCAGGCCTGCGGCCATGGCCCCGACCTTGGCCTCGGTGAGGCGCAGGCGGTCGATGACGGTGCCGCTCACGCCCTCGGCCGTGGCCCGCTCGACGTCGCGGCGGTTGGCGTCGAGGATCTCCGGCGCCCGGGCCACGAGCAGATCGGCAGCACCGAGGAGCGCGGCGTCCTTTGCGGCCGTCGAGGCGGTGGCGAGCACACGGGCGGCCGCCGCGGCTCGGCGGCCGAGCTCGGCGACGGGAGTGGCTGATGCGGAGGTCGAAGTGGTGGAGGCGCTCACGGGAGGCCAGGCTACCGGCGGTGGTATCGGCTGGTCGGCGTGCGATGCTGGGTGACGTGTCGCTGCCCGTTCCCGTCACCCAACGATCCGTCGTCCGGGCGGGCATGTCGCCCGTGGCGCTCGCTGCCGCCGGCGGCGGGCTCGTGGTCGCACTCCTCACCGGCACCACGCTCGGCTGGCTGGTCTCGCTGGTCCTTCTGACGTGGGCAGTCGGCGCCGGGGCGACGCTGGCGCTGCAACGGGCGTCGGTTGCCGCCGGACGGAGCGAACGCATCGACCCCTTCGGTGTCGGCGAGCCGTGGCGGCACTTCGTGCGCGACGCGCTCACCTCGCGCAATCGCTTCGACGAGGCCCTCCGTGACGCTCGACCGGGCCCGTTGCGCGACCGGTTGTCCGACATCCGACGTTCTGTCGACTCCGGCGTGCAGGAGGTCTGGCAGGTCGCCAAGCAGGCGCAGAACGTGTCGCAGGCCCGTCAGCGCCTCGATGCGCCCACCCTCCGGCGCCGCCTCGAGACCCTCGAGGAGAAGGACAACGAGCCAGCGGCCGCGGCGGTGCGCTCTCAGCTCGGTTCCGCCGAACGGCTCGATGCCGTCATCGCCGACACCACGGCTCGCCTCGAGACGCTCGAGGCCCGACTCACCGAGGCGGTGGCACGAGCCATCGAGGTGAGCGCCCTCGCCGGCCAGGACGACGACCTCGTCGGCCTCGGATCCACCGTCGACCAGGTGGTGAACGAGCTCGAGTCGCTCCGCGCTGCTCTGGCCGAGACCTCCGGCTCCGGCCACCCCGACTGACGCTGTCGGAGCGACACCACGTCGAGCTGAGGGGCGACCCGTCAGTCGGGCGACGCGAGCACCGGCTGGCCGTCGGCGTTGCGCTTGGCCTCGTACATCGCCGCGTCGGCTCGAGCCACCAGCGCATCGGCGTCGAGGGCGCCCTCCGACGTCCACGCCACGCCGACGCTCAAGGCGATCGTCTCGGTGCGCGAACCGACCGACACCGGACCGGCGACCGTGGTGGCGATGCGCTGCGCCACCTCCATGGCCCGGGCTGGATCGGCCACATCGGGGCACAGCACCACGAACTCGTCGCCTCCCATGCGTCCGACGAGGTCGTGCGAGCGAACCGCTCCCCGGAACCGCTCGGCCGCGGTCCGCAGGATCTCGTCGCCCGCGGCGTGACCGGCGCGGTCGTTGATGGCCTTGAATCCGTCGAGGTCGACGAACACGACCGCGGTGCCTGCGCCGCTGGTCTCGTTGCGGACGGTGCGATCGATCTCGTGCATGATCGACGCTCGGTTGAGGCACTCGGTGAGCGCGTCGTAGGTGGCCTTGAACTCGAGCTGCTGGCGGAGCTCGGATGCCTCGGTGGTGTCGGTCACCGACAGGATCGCACCCGTCACCTCGTCGTCGCGTCCTCGTAGGGCGCGCATCGCCACCTGCAGGTAGCGCACCGTTCGCTCCCCGGGGCGCGTGTACTGCGCCTCCAGATCGACGTCAGCTCGGGTCGTGAGAACGTCGTTGAGTGCCTCCGCGAGCCGCTCGCGATCCTCCTCGTCGATGTGGTCCACGGCATCGATGAGGTCGGCATGGCGCGAGAGCCCGAGCAACTCGTACAACCGGCCGTTCGCGTACATGACGCCCATGTCGACGCCGAGCTGCAGGACGCCGACCGGCAACGAGTCGGTGAGCGTGCGGAGCAGCTCCCGGCTTTCCCAGATCTCGTCCGCCGCCTTCATCTCCAAGGAGATGTCGACCATCTCGGTGAGCACGTGGGGGTCGAGCGGGTCATCGAGGTGGTTGGTGTTGGTGAACTCCATCCATGCCCAGGTGCCGTCCTTGCGCTTGCTCCTCCCGCGCCACCGGCGCACGCTCCCGGGGGGCGCGCCGATCACGTCGAACCAGTTGGTGATCGACGTCGTCGAGTCGTCGGGGTGGATGAACTCGCTCGCGCTCTGAGCTTGGTAGTCGGCGAGGGTGAACCCCAACATCTGGGTGATGGCCGGCTCGATCCGCAGCGGCTCGGCGATCTCGGTGCGCCAGATGCGTCCGTACCTCGGCACGATGGGAGTGGCCTCGGGGATGGCGAGGACCGACTCGTCGGCTGGACCAGTGACGGCGAGCAGGAGGATGACGACCCCGTGGGTCTCGGTGCAGTCGAGGAGGTAGTAGGTCGCTGGCTCCCCGGCAGAGGTGACCACCTGCAGGCTCGAGGCACCTGTCTCGGCGAGGGCCAGGAACTGGTTCAGGACCGGGGCGCGCTGGTCGGGCGCCACGAGATCGATCCCGGCTCGTCCGTCGAGGAGCGGCTGCGCTCCCCTTGGAACCGATGCGGGCAGGTCGACGAATCGGCCGTCGGGGCCTACCGCGGCGATGCCAGCCTCCGGTAGCCGCGCCAGCAGCTCCTCGAGGGCCCGATCGATGCTCTCTGCATCCAATCGCTGAGGTGCGTTCATGGGATCTCCCAGGCTCATGTGCTCGTCGGAGTCGTCGGCGGCGCCGTGGTCGGCATGACGGAATCCACCCAATGGGTTCGATCGAACCACCACCACCGGGCCGGCCCCCCGGTCGCTAGCATCGCCCCATGATCAAGCTGATGAAGCGCTGGTGGGCCTACACGACCGCTCGATTGACCGGGCGGTTCGAGGATACGGCCGATCCCAAGGTCCAGCTCGAACAAGCGATCACCGAGGCGCAGGACCAGCACCGGCGGCTGAAGGAGCAGGCGGCCAACGTCATCGCCAACCAGAAGCAGACCGAGATGCGCTTGTCGCGCGCGCTCGAGGACTTCGAGAAGGTCAACGGCAACGCCCGCCAAGCGGTCCTCATGGCCGACGAAGCCAGCAAGGTGGGCAACCACGAGAAGATGGGCGAGTACACGTCTGCGGCCGAGGCGTTCGCCAACCGCATGATCGGCCTCGAACGCGAGATCGAGGATCTGAAGGCGCTGCACCAGCAGTCGAGCCAGGCGTCGGAGCAGGCCCGCACCGCGGTCAGCCAGAACTCGACGCTGCTCCAGCGCAAGCTCTCCGAGCGCCAGAAGCTGCTCGGTCAGCTCGACCAGGCCAACATGCAGGACCGGATGAACAAGGCCATGGCGTCACTGTCGGAGACGGTCGGCGAGGACGTCCCCACGTTCGAGCAGATCCGCGAGAAGATCGAGACCCGCTACGCCAAGGCCAAGGGCATGGCCGAGCTCTCCGAGACGTCGGTCGAGTCGAAGATGCTCGAGATCGAACAGGCCGCCCGCAACAGCGAGGCCAAGGGGCGGCTCGACGAGATCCGCAGCCAGCTCGGGCTGCCGGCCGCCGGCACCGTCGGTGCGGCCGAGCTGCAGAGCAAGATCCAGGAGCTGAAGGACTCGGCGCCCGAGGGTGCCCCCGTCGGCGCCGACGAGCCCGCTACTGAGGCCACCGCGTCACCGGCCGATTCCTCGGTCCCCACCGACGAGCCCAGCTGAGCGATCACACCGGCGTCCTTCGGGCCCCGGTCATCAGATGACCGCGAACCCCATGGCTGCCGCAGCCGACGCCTGCTCCTGACCGCGCGACGCAAAGCCGAGTTGCTCCCCTGGCTCGAGGAGGGGGACAGCCGCGAACTGGGCGCCCGCCAGGTGGAGGGCGTCGAGTGAGCGAAGACCGTGCTCGATGACGATGTCGAGTGTCGCTCGCTCGAGCTGCTCGGGATCGGCACGGAGGAGCATCACCGGTCCTCCCGCTGCGAGGTCCGCGTCGAGTGCCCCGAGCAGGCCGGCGAGATCACCGCCTCGAGCCCGCGCCGCGCGGGCGAGCGCGGATGTCGCCTCGATCCGGGTCCAACCCATCGAGACATGGACCCTGTCGACGTCGGCCAGGAGGGCGACGGCCTCAAGATGACCTACCTCATCAGGTAGGTAGGCGCGCACGAGCACCGATGTGTCGATGTATGTCAGCATCAGCGCCCGTCGGCCAAGATGTCATCGAGCACGGGTCCCCCGCCCTGCATGCTTCGCAGCGCGGCGGCACGCTCGGCGGGCGAGACGCCCCGGGTCGGGCGGGGTTCATCGAGGAGGTTCAGCAGCCGCGCACGTGCACGGATGACATCGCGACGCGATGCCGGGTCGTCCACGTGCTGGTCGAGCAACTCGTTGGCAAGGGCGTTGACCGACCTGCCGTCGCGTGCTGCACGCTCGGCGAGGCGTCGGTGCAGCGATGCGGGGACTCGAAGAAGTACCTGCTTCATGAGGGCATGATAGCAAGCATGACGTCAAAGTGATAGCAGGTGTTCAGACCCCGCGGCCGCTGGCGTTCGTGATCGCCAAGCGGGACCAGCAGCGGGCTTTTAGCTGAAGTCAATGTCGTGGCCCGGAGCCCGTGGTTCGGGCGGTGCCGGCCTGGGGATCTGGTTACGAACTGCTTCTCGAACGACCTCGGAGGCGAAGTCCACCACTCCTCGCTCAGGGGCGACGATGAACCCTCCGGCGAGCAGCCTCCTGCGGTACTGAGATGCGTGATCGGCCGTCGCCCCTCCGAGCCGATCCCGAACGTCGCGGATCCGGGAGGGTCCGTCATCGACGGCCATCGCTGCCAGGAACGCCTTGTCGCCGCGTGAGAGGCCCGCGATGAGCTTCAGTTCGTCACTCGGGAGATCGTCGGGTTCTACATGCAACTGGTGACGTACGTGCTCACGCATCCAGGGCGCGGCGAAGTCCACCACGCCCAAATCGATGCTCACGATCATGTCGGCGTCGAGCAGTCGGGCGCGGTAGTTCCCAGCGAACGCGTTGCTGGCCTCGAGCCGGTCGCGAATCTCACTCATCCGAGAGGGTCCATCATCGAGGGCCATGGCCGCGAGGAACGTCCTGTCGGTGTCCGAGAGGTCACTCAGTGCCGGCTCGACGACGAGGCGGCCGATCTTGTCGTGGGCGATCGCGACGCCGGCAACGACATCGGCGAGCGTGATGACCTGCTCGGCGGGCTGTTGCTCCCAGCTGTGATAGCCGATCGCCTGGATCAGGAATGGGTATCCGGCGCTCGCCTCCACGGCCTCGTGGAGGGCCCCTGGCTCGATGGCCCGTCCCAGGCTCTCGATGGGCTGGACCAACGCCGACGCTACGTCGTCGGGTGCGAGTGGCCCCAGCCGATGACGGTCAGCTCGCCGCAGGAAGGTGAGCACCTGGTCTGACAGCAGCGACGACACAGCGGACGGCAGGCCGGCACCGACGAACGCCACGTCGCGTCCTTCGCGAAAGCAGTGCTGGATCGTGGTGCCGAGGATGCGCAACTCATCGATGTGACCGCCGTGCAGCTCATCGACGGTGATCAACACCCCTGTCCGGTGCTCATCGAGCAGATCGGAGAGATCTGCGAGTGCTCCGCGCAGATCCCTGCGAGACCGTGCCGGGTTCCGGTTCTCCCAGGAGAGTCCGACCGGTCCAGCCGATGCTCCGGTCACCCGACGCTGGGGCTCCGGGTCGACAACATGTCGCGCTACTTCGGGGATGCGGTCCTCGACGAGTCGTTCGATCAGGCCAGGATTGGCCGTCTCAGCGATCACCAGCCACCCCCGTTGACGAGCCTCGTCTTCGATCTCGCTGAGCAGCACGGTCTTGCCAGTCCCGCGAGCGCCGGTGAGGAGCGTGGCCCTGCCCGGCGATCCGACTCCTTCGTCAAGGGACTTGGCCACACTGCCGACGACGGCGTCTCGTCCGGCGAGCATCGGAGGTTCCGCCCCAAACGTCGGCCGGAACGGGTTGGCCGCGGCCTCCCACCTGCCCTCGAAGACGCCGGTCACTTCATCGACCCCCCAAAGGTGATATCTCTGTGTAGTCCTATGTAGAGATCTATCACCTTTTGGTGATAGGCGTGTGTAATCGTGTGTAGAGACCTACCCCGTCGCGACCGCTTGTCCCAGGCAGGTTTCAGCACCCTGTTAGGGGAGCATCACGAGGTCGTCGCGGTGCACGACCTCGTGGGTGACCCCCGCCGGTAGGTCGCCGGTGCGGCGTCCCATCACGTCGGCCAGCACCGAGCTCGACAGCCGGCTCAGCCCCTTGGCGAACACCTTGCCGTCGGGCCCGGCCACCTCGACTGCGCTGTCCTCGGTGAACGACCCGCGCACCTCGATGACCCCGGCGGGCAGCAACGACCGGTTGTGGTCCATCAGCGCGGTGCGGGCGCCGTCGTCGACGACCACGGTGCCCGACGACCCCACGGCGAACGCGATCCACAGCTTGCGGGCCCCGAGCTTCACCGGCCGGGGCTGCACCACCGTGCCCACTCCGGCGCGGCCATCGACGGCGTCGATCAGCACCCGATCGCGCGTCGCGCTGGCGATGACGGCACGCACACCGGTCCACGCCGCGATCTTCGCCGCCGCCACCTTCGAGGCCATGCCGCCACTCCCCCGCACCGTGCCGGCCCCGCCGGCCATGCGTTCCATCTCGGCGTCGATCTCGAGGATCTCCTCGATGAGCGACGCCGATTCGTCGAGCCGGGGGTCGGCGGTGAGCAGCCCGGGTGCGTCTGTGAGCAGCACGAGCACATCGGCCTCGACCAGGTGGGCAACGAGGGCGGCGAGCCGGTCGTTGTCGCCGAAGCGGATCTCGTCGTCGGCGATGGCGTCGTTCTCGTTCACCACCGGCACGGCGCCCAGCTCGAGCAGCCGGGTGAGGGTGCTGCGGGCGTGCAGGTACTGCTGGCGGATCATGAAGTCGAGCGGGGCGATGAGCACCTGGCCACCGACGATGTCGTGCGAGGCCAAGACGTCGTCGTAGACGCGCATGAGGTGGCTCTGGCCGACGGCTGATACGGCCTGGAGGGTGCGGGCGTCGCGGGGGCGGAGCCGTCCGCCCATGCCGAGGGCCGGTAGGCCGGCGGCGATGGCCCCGGACGTGACGATGACCACCTGGTGGCCGGCCGAGCGGGCCAGTGCCACCTCGGCGCACAGCTTCTCGATGGCGTGACGCGCGATCTCGCCTTGCTCGTCGGTGATGGACGAGGTTCCGATCTTGACGACGACGATCACGCCGACAGCTTCGCCGACCGCGGCGTCACTCGTCAGGTTCGAACTGGAACGTCATGCGTCCGATGCGGACGATGTCGCCTTCCTTCACTCCGGCGCGTGCCAGCGCCTTGTTGACCCCGAGCCGCTTCAGCTGCGCCTGGGCGAAGTCGAGGGCATCGAGGTTGGTGAGGTCGCTGAGGTTCACGGCACGCTCGGCCTGGCGTCCGACGACCGTGTACGCGCCGTCGTCGCCCCGCTCGACCCGCACACCCTCGCCCAGGGGGCGGTGCACGACGAAGCCCTCCTCGATGTGCTCGTCGCGGCGGGCCTCTTCGACCAGCCCGCGCATGCCGCCGATGAGCTGAGGGATGCCGTCGCCGGTGATGGCCGAGACCCGCAGCCCGTCGAACGCCGACGTGTCGGCCGAGCTGTCCACCTGACCCTCGAGGTCGGCGCGCGAACCGATCGACAGGCGAGGGCGGTCGAGCATGTCGGGCTGGTAGCGGCCGAGTTCCTGCAACAGGATCCGCTCCTGCTCGGCCGGCTCCACGCCGTCGATCGGCGCCAGGTCGAGCAGCAACACGATGCCTCGGGCTCGTTCGATGTGGCGAAGGAACTGGTGCCCGAGGCCCTTGCCCTCGCTCGCGCCCTCGATGAGGCCGGGGATGTCAGCCACCACCATCTCGAAGCCGTCGTCGAGCCGCACGACGCCCAGGTTGGGTTCGAGGGTGGTGAACGGGTAGTCGGCGATCTTCGGCTTGGCGGCCGAGATGCGGCTGATGAGGGTGCTCTTGCCGACGTTCGGGAAGCCGACGAGGGCGACATCGGCCATCAGCTTCAGCTCGAGGCGGAGCCAGCGCTCCTCGCCCACCTCGCCCTGCTCGGCGAACGTGGGGGCGCGGCGGCGCTGGGACTGGAAGCTGGCGTTGCCGCGGCCGCCCTGGCCACCATTGGCCGCCAGGTAGCGGTCGCCGTGGCGCACCAGGTCGGCGAGGACCTCGCCGTCGTAGGAGATGACCTGCGTGCCCTGGGGCACGAACACCTCGGTGTCGTCGCCGGCGGCGCCGTGCTTCTTCTTGCCGCTGCCGTGGACGCCGTTCTCGGCCTTGCGGTGGGGGTGGTCGCGGAAGGCGAGCAGGGATGCCACGTTGTGGTCGGCGATCAGCCAGACGTCGCCGCCGCTGCCGCCGTCGCCGCCATCGGGTCCGCCCATGGGGACGTGCGCCTCGCGGCGCATGGAGACGGCGCCGGCGCCGCCGTCACCACCACGGACGTTGATGGAGCACTCGTCGACGAATCCAGACACGGCGGTCCATCGTAGGTGCCGACCGGGAAGAACCCGGCCGGCCACCTCCGAACGGCTCGACTACTCGACCAGGTGGACAGGGTCGCCGATGATGTTCACGGACCAGGTCGATCGGTCCGTGACGCTACCCGAGCCGAAGTTGTAGCTGATCTGCCACCATTCGTTGTCCGCGGGGGGCGAGTACCCTTCGAGGTCGATGTCTATCGTGATAGTGCGACCGTTGAAGCGACTGCTCGAGACGTCGAGCACTGTCGTGTTCGAGTCAGAAGGGTAGGACGGGTGGTCCGATGTCCACGAGAACGTTGCATCCTCCCATGAGTCCGTTCCACTGGGGCGTCGCACCTTAATTGAACTTCCGCCCTCTCCGGGGTCGAATAGCGTGATTCGCATGGTTTTTCCGGCGTGAACTGGATCGACCTCGCTCAGGTAGAAGTTGGCTGTAGCACTCGACTGCTTGGCGAAGACTGGAAGGCTGTCCTTACCGTAGACCCGTGGACACAACGGTGCGCTTCGTCCATCGCACAACTGGTTCGGTCCGAAGCCTGACGTTGGTCGGGCCACAATAGAGAATAGGTTCGATCCGGCTGCGAAGCGTTCATTCGCAGTGTTCTGTACCCGCAGTACGTACCGACCGCTCGGCTCTGCGGGGGTGATACGACTGAAATGGGTCGCTTCACACACGTGGTTCCACTCGGATCTACCGAGGTAGTTGAACTCGAAGGGCGTATCCTTAGTGAACACGCGCTCACAAAGTAGTGGATTGTCGCTGTCATCGAGCGGTGTGTCGTCAGCTGAATAGAGGCTGAACTTGTAGGACTGGTCCCCGCTACTCAGGACACTATCTCCGATCCCTCCAGTATGGTATCGGGCGTCAAACAGAATAATGTCCATGTCATAGGTTCGATCCACTGGAGCATCGATATAGAACTCGTACCCCTCCTCGTCGTACTCATTGTTCAAGTCAGGATCGGCCGGACCAGGATTCTGGACGCAATCGCTCGGGGAGTAGCTTGTTCCCAGCCCCCCAAAGCGGGCCTGATAGCGTTCGCCGTCATACTTATTGGTGCACCAGGCGCTCACAGCAAGCCAAAGGTTCTCGTTATAACCCGTCGCCAGGCTTCCAGTACCAAGGAAGTTCCGGGGACTGCCGAGAGGAACGGGAAGGACGTACTGAGCCACCGACCTCCTGGTGATAGAAGATGGCTCCATGACCAGACTGGAGAAGTACTGATCGACACGCTCATCGGTGATCGTCACTCGGAGGCGTTCGGGCCGGCTGGCCACGGGGGTCACGACGACCTTGATCGGGCCGTCGTCGTCGTGGACGAAGCCGTTCTGGGCGGCCGCCGCCAGCGCCACTTCCTCTGCCTTCGGGAAGTTCGGCATCCACACCACGCCCGCCAGGGCTGCGGCATCGGCACCGCGTTGGATCTGGGAGGCGCGGGCATACCAGGCGCCGACATCGACACTGAAACCAGCGAACACCAAGAGTCCAGTGAGGGTCAGCGCGAACATCGCGATGACGAAGCCGCCGTCAGCGCGTCGGCGACGCGCAGCGGCAATCCGCTTTGGGGTCACATCAGCCTCCTGGTTCCAGCCGCATCACGGAGCGGTCGGTGATCGTCATCTCGTTGCCGAAGACCCCGGTGATGAAGTCGTGCTTGAGTCGGATGTAGACGCCGAGGTAGTCAGGTCCGAGCGCCTGAATGACCTGGCGGTTGGTGGGGCACCACTCCCCATCGAGTGCGCTGCCGCAGCTTCCCTGGAAGAGGGTCTCGTTCGCCGCCAGCGTGACCAGCTGGTTTCCGGTGTAGACGTTGCACCGACCGGGGCTCGACGTGAGCGGGGTACCAGTGCAGTTCGGATGGGGCGTACCCGAGGCATCCACGGGCTTGTAGATCATCACGTACTCGACGTTGCCGAGCCCCACGCCTTCGAGGGCCGACGCCACACTACGGAGAGCGTTGTAGTCGGCGTCGCGTTCATCGCCGAGGGAACTGGCCACGCGGGCACCCGCACGGCTGGCGTTCTGCGTGGCCAACCGCGTCTCCCATGCGAACCCGAACTCGATGAGCCCGAACAGGATGCTGACGATGAGCGACGCCACCAGCGCGAACTCCACGATCACGGCACCGCTGTCGTCGCCTCGACGTCCACGTCTCACAGGGAGCTCCTGGGTTCGATGCGCATCACCGTGTCGGATGTGAAGACGAACTCCTCGCCGAAGAATCCGGTAATGGTCGGGTGTTCGATGCGGACGTAGACGCCCACGTAGTCGGGACCGTCGCCCGACGTGGTCGCCTTTCGGTCGGTGGGGCACCAGTGGTAGCCGACATCGTCACTCGTGCAGCCGAAGTCGGCCGCAACGTTGGCGAGCGTGTTGCCTGTGTAGAGATTGCAGATCCCTGTCTGGGGATTCATCTTGCAGGCCTCCGGGACCACGGATCCGGGGCCTGTGGCCTTGTAGACGACGATGTGGGTGATGCGCGCAGCCGGCACCGAGGCCGACTCGGTGCGGATCTTGCGGAGGATGCGGTAGTCGGCCAACGGGTCGTCGGCCGCGCTGGCCCCGGTGCGGGCCCCGGTCTGGCTCATGTTGACGGTGGTGAGCCGTTCCTGGAAGGCGAAGCCGAACTCCATGATGCCGAAGATGAGGACGAAGAAGATGGGAGCGACGAACGCGGCCTCGACGACGGCTGCGCCTCGATCGCGCCAGCGGCCGTGGCGTCGCGCGGAGCGCGCGCCGGTCGGCGCGCTCGGCTCCAGGTGCTCCTCGACTCGTCTGTAACGTCGCATCTGTCTCCGCCACCGGGGTGGCCAAGGGTGGCGGACGCCGCCCGTATCCAAACCATCGGTCGTAGCGATGCAGAAGTTGAGCCTTTGGCACCACTCCACGACCGTGGGACGGCAATGTCTATCACCACGGAGCGTGGTCGTCCATGCGGCATAGCCTGTGAGCGTGAGCGATCAGAACCGCACGGGCGCATGGGCCGCCACGATGCACGGCCACGAGGGCGCCGCCGTCCGCCGCGCCCACCGCGACTCTGGCAGCCAGCTCGAGCCGCCCTCGCCGTACGACCGCACGGAACGTGAGGTGGATGAGGATGCACGGCTGGCGCCCGGGGCGACGCGCTCTCGGGGTGCCGGACACCGCGCCGCACCCGAGGAACCCGACCCGGCGCGCACGTGCTTCGAGCGCGACCGCGACCGCATCCTGCACGGCACGACGGCCTTCCGTCGCCTGGCCGGCAAGACCCAGGTGTTCATCTTCCCCGAGGACCACCAGCGCACCCGCCTCACCCACGCACTCGAGGTCACCCAGGTGGCGACGTCGATCGCCCGGGCCTGTCGTCTCAACGTCGCCCTCACCGAGGCGATCGCCCTCGGCCACGACTGCGGGCACGGTCCCGGTGGCCATGCCAGCGAGGACGCCTTCAGCCCCTTCCTCCCCGACGGGTACGACCACGCCGTGTGGGGTGCCGACGTCGTCCTCGCTCCACTCAACCTGTGCGCCGAGACGCTCGACGGAGTGCGCAACCACTCGTGGTCGCGTCCGGCTCCGGCGACCCCCGAAGGTGAGGTGGTGTCCTGGGCCGATCGCATCGCCTACGTCTGCCACGACTTCGAGGACGCCGCGCACGTGGGGATCGTGTCGCCCAGCGATCTCCCCGATGAGGTTCGCGAGCTCTGCGGCACCCCACGACGAGAGCAGCTGCACGCCTTCATCACCGCAGTGGTGGCCGCCACCACCCGCACCGGCGTCATCGGGATGGACGAGGGGCCAGCCGATGCCCTCGCCGCGTTCCGGCGCTTCAACTACGAGCGCATCTACATGCGCCCGGAGTCGGTGACCCAGGCCGGTCAGGTCATCACCGTGCTGCGGGCGCTGGTGGAGCACTACGCCGGCGACCCGGCCGGTCTGCCGAGCGACGCTCGACCACCCGATCTCGACTCCGGCACCGACGAAGCAGTGCGGGCCGCCATCACCTACGTGGGCGGCATGACCGACCGCTACGCTTTCGGCCAGGCCATCGCGCTGCTCGACTGGGACCCGACCCAGTTGCCCAGGGGTGTCGACTTCCGCAGCTGATGTGCAACCCACTTGCTGACGGCGGTGGGGAGACAGCTCGCCAGATCGAGCGCCACAGCCTCCGCCGATGAACGTGGTGATCATGACCCACGCCGCCAGCCTTGACGTTCACTGTCACACCCCTTCAATACAATGGGTGCATGGTTCCGGTGTCCACCTCCGCCCCGCTTCGGGCCCTTGTGGTGCGTGATCTGCGGGAGTCGTTGGCGGTGTGCATCGACTCGGCTCGGGCCTCGTCGATGACGGCGGCTGATGCTGTGGTGGTGGTGGCCGAAGCGGCCCGCATCGAGAACGCGGCGGTGGTCCTCAAGGCGTTGGCGGCACGCCGGTTGGCGGAGACGGGGGCGTGGCGAAACAGTGGCGACCGGTCCCCAGCGCACTATCTGGCGCGGGTGTCGGGCACGTCGGTGGGTGCGGCCCGCACGGTGCTCGACACGTGTTCGCGGCTCGATCACCTGCCGGC
>JAENWR010000169.1 GCA_016649895.1 Acidimicrobiia bacterium
CGTCGGCCTTGCGCTGGCTGCTCGAGCTGTTGGACCGCGTGCCGGACCAGCGCGCCGCGCGCTGAGAGGCCCCCACCGCCAGACCAGCACCGGCGGCCGCGGCCTTGGCGTGGTGGCTCGATCGGGTGAGGGGGCTGGCCTCGACGTGCGCGATGCCGAGCTCGGTGCCGGCGACGGCCAACGCGTCGAACTCGTCGGGTGTCCACCAGCGGGCGACCGGCAGGTGGTTCGCAGTGGGCCGCAGGTACTGGCCGGCGGTGACGATGTCGACCCCGACCGCCGCCAAGTCGGCCAGCGTCGCCACCACCTCGTCGAACGACTCCCCCATGCCGAGCACCAACCCGGACTTGGTGGTGAGGCCCGCTGCCTTCGCTCGGGCGAGGACGGCGAGGCTGCGGGCGTAGGACGCCGACGGGCGCGCCGCCCGCTGCAGGCGTGCCACCGTCTCGATGTTGTGGTTGAGCACCTCGGGGCGGGCATCGAAGATGAGCTCGAGCGACGCCGGGTCACCCTTGCAGTCCGAGATGAGCACCTCGACCGTGGTGCCGGGCCGGCGACGGCGCACCGCCTCGATGGTGGCCACGAACTGCCCAGCGCCTCCATCGGAGAGGTCGTCGCGCGCCACCGTGGTGATCACCGCGTAGTCGAGGCCCATGCGGGCGACCGCTTCGGCGACCCGCTCGGGCTCGCCCGGGTCGGGCGGGGCCGGCTTGCGGGTGTCGACCAGGCAGAACCCACACGCCCGCGTGCACCGCTCACCGTTGATCATGAACGTGGCCGTGCCCTCGGACCAGCACTCGTAGATGTTCGGACAGCCTGCCTCTTGGCAGACGGTGACCAGGCCGAGGTCGCGCACGGTGGAGGTGAGGCGCGTGTGGCCGGGGCTTGCCTGCACCTTGACCCGCATCCACGCGGGCTTGCGCTCGCGGAGCTCGACCTTCTCGGTGACTCCCGCCTCGGCCAGCCGGCCCGCCAGCCGCACCGATGTCTCGGTGGCACCGGGCCCCTCCCCCCTGCTGAACGGCGAGAGGTCGTCGGGGCGTTCGCGCCACACCACGTCGGCCCGCTCGACCGTGGGCGGCGTGCCACCCCAGAGCTCGGTTGCCAGCGGCGCCAGCGTGTCGACCACCGTGCGCACATCGACGTCGATGCCCTCGGCGGCCAGCGAGGTCACGGCCAGGCCGGTGAGGCCACAGGGCACGATGTGGTCGAACATGGCGAGGTCGGGGTGCACGTTGAGGGCGAAACCGTGCATCGACCGGCCGCGGCTCAGCCGAACTCCGATGGCGGCGATCTTGCGGGGTCGGTCCGACAGTGGAGCCACCCAGACGCCCGGGTAGCCCTGGAGCCGGCCCACATCGGTGAGCCCGAGCGTCACCAGCGTGTCGATCACCAGCTGCTCGACTGAGTGGACGTAGACCGCGGTGTCGGCCATCCCACCGCCGCGGGTACCGGGCACGTTGACGATGGGGTAGCCGACCAGCTGGCCGGGCCCGTGGTAGGTGACGTCGCCGCCGCGGTCGACCTCGATGAGCTCGGCGCCGACCGTGGCCGGGTCGACGAGCACGTTGGCCGGATCGGCGCGCACCCCCAGCGTGTAGACGTGGGGGTGCTCGAGCAACAGCAGGTGGTCGTCGGTGCTGTGGTCGAACAGCCCCCGCTGGAGGGCGTGGGCGTCGCGGTACGCCACCCGCCCGAGCCAGCGGAGGCGGAGCACCCTAGAGCTCGGCTTCCCAGTCGCGGTCCTCGAGGTTGGTCCGCAGCCGATCGAGGAAGGCGGCGACGTAGGCGCCGTCGAAGGCGCGATGGTCCCAGGCCAGGGCGAGGAGCCCCACCGAGTGGATGGCGATCGACTCGTCGCCATGGGAATCGGTGACCACCACCGGCTTGCGCCGGATCCCGTCGGTGCTGAGGATCGCCACCTGCGGCTGGTTGATGATCGGGAACTGCATGAACGTGCCGTACTGGCCGGGGTTCGTGATGGTGAAGGTTCCGCCGGAGACCTCGTCGGGAGCGAGCTGCTTGGTGCGGGCCCGACCGGCGAGATCGACGATCTCGCGGGCGATGGCCCGGAGGCGCTTCGAGTCGGCGTCGGCCACGACCGGCGCGATGAGTCCCTCGAAGTTGATGTCGACCGCGATGGCGAGGTTGACGTAGTCGTGCACGACGAGCTCGCCGTCGCCCACCGATGCGTTGAGGTGGGGGAAGTCGCGGATGGCGTCGATGAGTGCCCGGGCGATGAAGGGCAGGTAGGTGAGCGAGGACCCCTCGGTCTGCTTCCACTCGGCGCCGTGGGCCCGGCGCACCCGCTCGACGGCCTCGAAGTCGACCTCGACGGCGGTGAGCACGTGCGGCGACACCTGCTTCGACATCACCATGTGCTCGCCCGTGCGACGTCGGATGTTGTTGAGCGGTACCGAGATGTCGCGCTCGCCGGTGCGGGCCAGAGCGGCGGGGGCAGCACGCGGGGCTGGC
>JAENWR010000128.1 GCA_016649895.1 Acidimicrobiia bacterium
CGGCCCGAGAACATCGAGGTGGCGAACGTGGCGAACACCAGCTGGCCGTCGAAGCCGAACAGGTCGAGGGCCCGGGTGCGCTCGGCCTGGTCGAAGGCACCGATGGCGCTCCAACCCTTGTCCTGGAGCAGGCGCTCCTCGGCGGCGGCCGCGCGCTCGGCGTCGTCGCGGCGCTCGGTGGCCTTCTTCACCGCATCGTCGAGCACCGGGCGGAGGGCATCCATGCCCTTGCGGCGCAGCTGACTGCGGAACTCGTCGTCGATGTGCGGGTCGAGGAAGTCGGCCAGTTCCATCACGTGGCTGTCGGCGTCCAGGATGCGTTGCTCCCCTGCGTATGTCATCTCGTGCGGTCCCCTCGTTCGCAGCCGGTGACACTTTGTCACCGCTCGTTTCGCAGCGTAGCCAGGTCTCGAAGGGTGGCGCCGACGATCGCCATGTACGACTCCTCGAGGACGGCGGCGCGCTCGGGGGTCGGTACGAGTCGCCACTGCGTGAGCACGGGGTCGATCAGCGACAGCAGGAGCGACACGGCCGGAGGCCCCCGATGGGGATCGATGCCGAGCTCGCGCGCCGCGCGCTCGGTGAAGGCCTGCGCCGTGCGGGCGTCGCGCGCCCGCTGCTCGCGTCGCACCTGGCGGCTCCACCCGCCGGTGCGCAGCGCCGCGAACACCTGACCGCGCTCGGCGGCAGCCACTAGCGCCCCGTGCACGAGCGCACGGAACATCGCCTCGATCGAGTCGGCCGCCTCGACCTCGCCGACCAGCGCGGCATGGAGGCGACGAGCCTCGCGCCGGTACAGGGCTCCGAGCAGCTCGTCCCGGTTGGCGAAGTGCTTGTAGACGAGGGGTCGGCTGACGCCCGCCCGCTCGGCCACCTGCTCCATGCTGACCGCTTCCGAGGCATCGTCGACCACCAGCTCGGCCGCCACATCGAGCAGCATCTCTCGCCGATCGTCTCGTCCCAGGCGGTCGCGGCCTCCACTGCTCATGGGCGGAGTCTCGCACCCGACTCGACGTCGTCCCGACCAGCTTTCACAAGATGGGTGTGGTCGGTGTCTTCATGTCATCGCATCGACACGAGGAGGACGCCATGTCCGAGACGACACGCATTCCGGCAGCAGAGATCACCGGCCCATGCGGGTACCTCTTGAAGCGGTTCAGCCGGAAGATGCTCGGCGAGGTGCCCGAGGGGGCCGCCGTGATGTGGCACAACCGTCCGGTCCTCATGAGCCTCAGCGGGATCGGCCGCAAGGTCCAGAAGTGGGACCAGCTCGACGCCAACCTGAAGTCGTTCGCCCACATGGCGGTGGCCGCGCAGATCGGTTGCCCGTTCTGCCTCGACTTCGGGTACTTCCAAGCCCACAACGACGGTCTCGACGAGGCCAAGGCCAGCCAGGTGCCCCGTTGGCGTGAGTCGGCGGTGTTCACGCCGCTCGAGCGCGAGGTGATGGAGTACGCCGAGGCCATGACCCACACGCCTCCGCGGGTCACCGACGAGATGTCGGCGCACCTGCTCGACCAGCTCGGTGCGGCCGGCCTCATCGAGCTCACGGCCGTGGTGGGATTCGCCAACCTGACCGCACGGGGGAACGTGGCGATGGGCATCACGTCGCAGGGCTTCTCCCGGGCATGCGCGTTGCCATTGGCCGAACCGTCGCCCGGGTACGCGACGTCGTCATGATCGACGACCCGTTCTCGCGCCACCGCAGTCTGTTGTTCACCGTCGCCTACGAGATGCTCGGCTCGGCCTCCGACGCCGAGGACGTCGTGCAGGAGGCGTGGCTGCGGTGGGCGGACGTCGACCACACGGTGGTGCGCGATCCCCGGGCCTACCTGGTCCGCGTCGTCACCCGCCAGGCACTGAACCGGCTGCGGTCGGTGGCGCGCCGGCGCGAGGACTACGTCGGCGAGTGGCTGCCCGAGCCGTTGCTGACCGGTCCCGACGTCGCTGCCGACATCGAGCTGGCCGAGAGCGTCTCGATGGCCATGCTCACCGTGCTCGAGACGCTGGGGCCGGCCGAGCGCGCCGTGTTCGTGCTGCGCGAGGTGTTCGAGACGCCGTACGAGGAGATCGCCGAAACCATGGGGAAGTCGTCGGCCGCGGTGCGTCAGATCGCCCATCGGGCCCGAGAGCACGTCGCGGCTCGGCGTCCCCGGGTTCCGGTGAGCACGACCGAGCAGAAGCGGGCCGTCGACGAGTTCCTCGCCGCCCTGCGGCACGGCGACATCGACGGCCTCCTCGGGGTGCTCGCGCCCGACGTCGTAGTCGTCGCCGACGGTGGCGGCATCGTGTCGGCCTTCCGTCGTCCGGTCCAGGGCGCAGAGCGCGTGGCCGGTCTGCTGATGAAGAGCCTGCCGTCGCCGGACTTCGAGGCCACCGCCGTGTGGCTCAACGGATCGCCGGCCCTCCGGCTCGACATCGACGGCGAGGTCGACACGGCGGTGAGCCTCGTGGTCACCGACGGACGGATCACTCACATCTACGCCATCCGCAACCCACACAAGCTGGCTCGACTCGGCGCCATCGCACCGCTCACACGGATTTGAGCGATGCCGGCCTCATGCGCGGGCCGGCCACACGCACCTCGTCGACCCGCCGGGAGATCCCGCCGGCGTCGAGGTGCGCGAGGATCGGCATGGCCCACTTACGGGTCGTGCCGAGAGCGTCGCGGAACTGGGCGATCGTGACGCCCTCGGGGTGCTGGCCAATCAGCCGAGCAAAGACGTCGGCCGCCTGGTCGATGGCCGAGGTGGCGAAGTGCAGGCCATCGAGGGAGGTGATGAGTCCCCGGCGACGCAGCTCGATGAGGGTGGGCTGATCGACCCCCTCGTCGGCGGCCGTCGGTGGCTGGAACGGCGAGTCGAGGAGGTGACGGAGGAACGGGTGATCGTCGAGCGCATCGCGCTGAGCAGGCGCGACGGCGACGCCACCACGCAACTGCACCTCCTGCTCGGTTCCGAGCTGCTCGATGACCGCCAGCTGGCGCTCTTCGAGTGAGTCCATCGGGATCCCGTTCGAACCCGACGCCGCGACCGCGTCGAGCAGCGATCCGCGCTGCCGTCGCAGCTCGTCCTCGTGGACCACCCACCGTCCGATGACCGGTGGGCATCGGACGCCGGTGAGGAGCTCGAGCTCGTCGACGGCGACCCAGCCTCGCTCGGTGACCACCCGATCGATCGACCGATCGGGCCGCGCCCGCATGACTGGCACCACGGGCGCGACGTCGAGGACCTCGCCGCCACCGATGGTCTCGCTGCGTCCGCTCTCGACCAGCACGTAGCGGTCGCCTGGCACCAGGGGCAGCCGCCGGGGCAGGTGCAGGCGAGCCAAGCCCCGCTCCCCCGGTGCGATCTCGGTGCCGCCGATGAGGCGAACGGGCACGGCCATCGAGCTGGTGCCGATGTGCGCGGTGAAGGCGCCCCGGCGGGTCACGCCGTGGGTGAGGGTCGGCGCTACCCGCAGCTCGACGTCGATCGTGTCGGTGAGGTGCCACTCACCGGGGCGCACGAGGGCGTCGCCCCGTCGGATCGTGCGGTGGTCGACCCGCGCCAGGTTGATCGCGGCGCGTCCGCCCGGGCGAGCGCCGTCGCGTGCCTCGCCCAAAGCCTCGATGGCGCGGATGCGGGCATCGACTGGCCCAGCATCGCCCACGATGCTCACGCGGTCGCCCACGCCCAGCGAACCGTCGGTGACCCCGCCCGTCACCACGGTGCCGGTGCCGCGGATCGAGAACGACCGGTCGACCCACAGGCGAGCGCGACCACGGTCGCGTGGCGGCGCGAGCCCGGCAAGCATCGCATCGAGTGCGCCGCGGAGCTGGTGGACGCCTGCGCCGGAGATGGCGTCGCATGCGATGACGGGTGCCTGGTCGAGCCCTACGGTGCGGAGGTTCTCGCGCGTCTGCTCCATCGTGGCGGCGAGGCGTCCGTCGTCGGCCGTGTCCGCTTTGGTGACGGCGGCGACGACGTGGGCGATGCCGACGGTGCGCAGGATGAAGAGGTGCTCGTGGGTCTGGGTGCGCCATCCCTCGCGGGCGTCGACGACCAGGAGGGCGGCGTCCACCACGGCGACGCCGGCGATCATGTTGCGGATGAAGTCGACGTGTCCCGGCACGTCGACGAACGCCGTCCAACCCGAACGGTCCAGTTGGGTCCAGCCGAAGCCAAGGTCGATGGTCAACCCGCGTCGCCGCTCCTCGGCGAGCCGGTCCGGCTCGTGCCCCGTGAGCGCCCTCACCACAGTGGACTTGCCGTGGTCGACGTGTCCGGCGGAGGCCACCACCCGCATCCTCACGACGCGCTGAGCCCCGCCAGGGCGTGCCCCAGCGCGGCGTCGTGCTCCGGCGCCACCGTCCGGAGGTCGACGGTCGTGCGTCGGTGGCGGACCCGGGCGATGATCGGCAGGGGCTCGGCCCGACGCAGTGCGGCCGCGTGGTCGCCGGGCACCTCGAAGCCCCACGAGGGGATCTCGACCCCGGGCGCCGACCCGCCGCCGACCACCGCGACGAGGTCGGTGGTGCGGACGTCGGCTCCCATCGCGTGGTCGACGCGGATCCGGTCGGCCCGTTGGGTCAGGTCGGCGACGGTGGCACCGGCCATGGCCCACAGGGGAAGCTGCGCCGCGTCGCCACGCAGGTACGTGAGCACGACGTCCTGGAGCGCGCCCAGCACGAGTGAGCCCGGACGCATCGCCCGGTAGAGAGGGTGCTGCGCGCACAGGTCGACCAGGTCGGCCCGTCCGGCGATGATGCCGGCCTGAGGGCCACCGAGGAGCTTGTCGCCCGAGAAGATGACCAGGTCGGCCCCTGCGGCGAGGGTCTGGCGGACGGCGGGCTCCGACGACAGCCACGACGGCGGCCCGCCGCGTAGCCACGGCGTTGCCACGTCGAGCAGACCAGACCCGAGATCGACGGCCAACGGCACGTCGAGGGCCGCGAGCTCGGTCACCGTCGCGGCCTCGGTGAAGCCCACGATGCGGAAGTTCGACTGGTGGACCTTGAGCACGAGACCCACGTCGTGTCGAGGGTCGTCGAGGCTGCCGCTGTAGTCGGCGACCGTCGTGCGGTTGGTGGTGCCCACCTCGACCAGATGTGCACCCGACTCGATCATGACGTCGGGGAGGCGGAACCCGCCGCCGAGCTGCACGAGCTCCCCGCGCGACACCGCGACCCCCCGGCCACGGGCGAGCGCGGCGAGGGTCAACATCACGGCCGCGGCTCCGTTGTTGACCACCACCGCTCGCTCGGCCCCGGCGGCTCGGGCGAGCAGCGACCCGGCATGGTCGTGCCGCGACCCCCGCTCCCCACTGGCGAGGTCGAGCTCGAGGTTCGAGTAGCTCGCCGGCTGATCGACCTGGAGCGGGGCGCGCCCGAGGTTCGTGTGCAGCAGCACGCCCGTGGCATTGATCACCGGCGCGAGAAAGCGCCGACGGAGCTCCTCGGCACGGACGCCCGCGCTGGCCGGGGCACCCGCAGCGATGGCCTCGCGGGCGACGTCGACGAGCAGCGGGTGGGGCAGACCCGTGTGGGCCAGCTGTCGGGCCAGCGAGTCGACCGATGGCGGACGGCGGTCGGAGCCCTCGGACGGCGTCATCGGTGTCAGCTCAGCCTGACGTGCACCGAATCGGACGCCAACGGAACCGCCTCGCCAATCTCGACGAAGCCGACCTCGGTCAGCTCGGCGACGGCAGTGGGGTCGACCGCAGCGAGCAGTCCACCGGAGGTCTGGGGGTCGTAGCCAACTGCAGCGAGGGCATCCGATGCTTGCACCTCGACCTGGCCGGCGGTGTAGGTGCGGTTGCGCTCATCGGCACCGGTGCGAACGCCGGCGGCGGCCGCGGCGAGCGCCCCGTCGTAGAGCGGCAGCAGCGCGGCGTCGAGCTCGAGGGTGACCCCGGAGCGCTCGGCCATCTCGAACCCGTGGCCGAGCAAGCCGAACCCGGTGACATCGGTGACCGCGTGGACCTGGTGGTGACGGGCGACCAGCGCCTCCGACGCCACTCGGTTGAGCTGGCGCATGCCTGCGGTGACCCCTGCGACCGGCGCGGCATCATCGGCAGCGAGCACCAGCCCGGTGCCGAGCGGTTTGGAGAGCACGATGCGATCGCCCGGCCGCACCCCGCCCTTGGAGAAGTGCCGGCCCGTGGGCACGAGACCCTGGACCGCCAGGCCGAAGACCGGCTCGGGGTTGCGGATCGTGTGACCGCCGGCGATGACCCCTCCGGCCTCGGCCACCACCTCGTCGGCGGCGGCGAGGATGGCTGCCACCACCCACGTGGGGAGCTCCTCGGGGAACGCCGCGACGTTCACCGCGAGGACGACACGGGCACCCATGGCGAAGATGTCGCTGCAGGCGTTGGCCGCGGCGATCGCACCGAAGGCGGCCGGGTCGTCCACGAGCGGCGGGAAGAAGTCGGTGGTGGACACGAGCGAGAGCTCGGGAGTGAGCAGCAGCACGGCCGCATCGTCGAACGGGGCCAGCCCGACGAGCAGGCCGTCGGGGTTCACCGGGGCCGGCCGCGCCGCCAGCAGGGCGCGCAGCTCGGCTGCAGGCCACTTGGCGCCGCACCCCCCGCACGAGGTCCACGACCTCAAGCGGATCTGGTCGGTCGGCGTGGGCATGCTCATCGTCGTGCTCCGGAGTGAGGGTGGCGGAGGTGGACGGGAATCGAACCCGCCGTCGTGGGATCGCCACGACCACCCGCTTTGAAGGCGGGGGAGCCCACCAGGTGCTCGAACACCTCCCTGAAGTGCCCCGAAGGCCGAGGCGGTACCGAGACGCTAGGCGCCGTCGGCGCCGTCGTGCCCAACCTGATGTCGCGGAGCTTGGGCTCGAGGACTTTTCGCTTCGAGGTGTTCGCGCACAGGTCGCCTCCTCGTTGGACGCCACGTCGAGGATCCAGAAGCCGCCGAACAGCGCGCCCGACGCCAGATCGACACTGTCGCAGACTTCTCCGCGAGTATCTGTTCAGTACCGAATCCACCAGGGGGACGACATGACCGACACGACCATGCGCATAGGGGTGTCGCTGAGCGAGCCGCCGGCCACCGCCGACGGACTCGACCAGCTGCGCGAACAGATCACCACAGCTGCCGCCCACGGCTTCGCATCGGGCTGGCTCGCCAACATCTTCGGCGTCGAGGCGCTCACCGCCCTCGCCGTCGCCGGGCGCGACGTCCCCGGGTTCGAGCTGGGCACCGCCGTGGTGCCCACCTACCCGCGGCACCCCGCTGTCCTGGCCCAACAGGCCCTCACCGTGCAGTCGGTGCTCGGCGGTCGGCTCGCCCTGGGCATCGGCCTGTCGCACCAGGTCGTCATCGAGAACATGTACGGCTACTCGTTCGACAAGCCGGCCCGTCACATGCGCGAGTACCTCGAGGTGCTCGTCCCGCTGCTGCGCGACGGCAAGGTCGCGTTCACGGGCGAGACGCTGCAGGGCAACGTCAACCTCGGCACGCACCGCGAGCACCCCGTTCCGGTGCTGCTCGCCGCGCTTGCTCCCCAGATGCTGCGGCTCGCCGGCTCGGTGGCCGACGGCACGGTGCTGTGGATGACCGGGCCCGCCACCGTCGAGAACCACATCGTCCCGCGCATCACCGAGGCGGCTGAGGCCGCCGGGCGTCCCTCGCCGCGTGTCGTGTGCATCCTCCCGGTGTGCGTCACCTCCGATGAGAACGCCGCCCGCGAGCGCGCCGCGTCGATCTTCTCCATCTACGGCCAGCTGCCGTCGTACCGGGCGATGCTCGACAAGGAGGGCGCCGCCACCCCCGGCGACGTGGCCATCGTCGGCGACGAGGCATCGGTCCGCTCGCAGATCCAGCGCCTGGCCGACGTCGGCGTCACCGACTTCGTCGCCGCGTCGTTCGGCGCGGGCGACGACGCAGGCGCCACCAGGGACGTGTTGCGCTCGTTCCTCTGAACCGGCCGCGCCCGCTCAGGCGCCGACGTAGGCCGCGAGGTGCTCGCCGGTGAG
>JAENWR010000115.1 GCA_016649895.1 Acidimicrobiia bacterium
GCACCGGCAGCACCGGCAGCCGCGGCCGATGGCGCCGGCGCCGGTTGTTTGTTCGATCGTCGAGTTGACACGTGGCGACCGTACTCGCGCTCTGCGCAGAGGACGACGACAGTTGTTGGTCAGCGGTTCTCGAGCGCTTCGATCAGCTTGGGCATCACCTTGTGGACGTCGCCCACGATGCCGAGGTCGGCGACCGAGAAGATCGGGGCCTCGGGGTCCTTGTTGATGGCGATGATGTTCTTCGAGCCCTTCATGCCCACCATGTGCTGGGTGGCGCCCGAGATGCCGGCGGCGATGTAGACGCTCGGCTTCACGACCTTGCCGGTCTGGCCCACCTGGTAGCTGTAGGGCACCCAACCGGCGTCGACGATGGCACGCGAGGCGCCCGGGGCGCCCTTGAGGAGCTTCGCGAGCTGCTCGACCATCTCGAACTTCTCGGACTCGCCGAGGCCACGGCCGCCGGAGACGACGATGGCGGCCTCGTCGAGCTTCGGCCCGGAGGCCTCCTCGACGAAGCGCTCGGTGATGCGGGCGCCACCGGTTGCACCGGTGTCGGGCACCGCCAGGGTGGCGACCTCGGCGGCACCGCCGCCGGACTCCTCGGCCACGAACGACTTGGGGCGCACGAGGAAGATCGCCGGGCCACCAGCGGTGGCCTTGGTCTTCACCTCGGTGGAGCCACCGAAGATCGGCTCGGTGCCGACCACGGCGTCGCCGTCGAGCTCGACATCGACCACGTTGGTGATGACCGGCTGGTCGAGCTTGACCGACAAGCGACCGGCGACATCGCGGCCGTCGTAGGTGGTGCCGAGCATGATGAGGTCGGGACCGTCGCCAGCCTCGACCGCGGCAGCCACGGCTGCGGCGACGGGAACGCCGTGGAGGGCGCCGTCGAGATCGCCGGTGGCGTACACCTTGGTGGCGCCGTGGGCACCGAGCTGAGCGGCGATGGCGTCGGCGTCGGCGCCGCCGTAGAACGCCTCGATCGTGTCACCGAGCTGGCGCGCCTTGGCGAGCATCTCGAGGGTGATCGTGGCGACCTTGCCGTCGGTGGCCTGTGCGTAGACCCAGATACGTGAAAGAGACATGTTCCAGTTCCTCCTAGAGCACCTTGAGGGCGTCGAGGAACTCGACGATCTTGAGATGGGCTTCGCCATCGTCCTCGATGACCTCGCCGGACTCGCGCACGGGGGCGGCGGTGACGTCGACGATCTCCTGGCCGGCGCCGGCCCAGCCGACCGAGCCGGCATCGATGCCGAGATCGGCGACGGTCTTCTCGGTGACGGGCTTGGACTTGGCGGCCATGATCCCCTTGAACGAGGGGTAGCGGGGCTCGACAACGCCGGCGGTGACCGACACCACGGCGGGGAGCGAGCACTCGACCTCGTCGTATCCGGCCTCGGTCTGGCGCTGCACCTTCACGGTGCCGTCGGCGATCTCCACCGTCTTGGCGAAGGTGATCGACGGGAGCTCGAGCAGTGCGGCGATCTGCACGGGCACGGTGCCGGTGTAGCCGTCGCTCGACTCGGTGGCGGTGAGGACCAGGTCGGGGCTCGACTCCTTGATGACGGCTGCCAGCACCTTGGCGGTGCCGAGGGCGTCGGTGCCGAGCAGCGCGGGATCGCTGACGAGCGTGGCCGAGACGGCGCCCATGGCGAGAGCGGTGCGGAGACCGGACACCTCGCCGTTGGGGGCCATGGAGACGAGGGTGACCTCGCCGCCGCCGGCCTTGTCGACGAGCTGGAGCGCCATCTCGACGCCGTAGCTGTCGGACTCGTCGAGGATGAGCTTGCCATCCCGCTTGAGGGTCTTGGTGGAGGGATCCAGCGCACCCGGATCAGCCGGGTCGGGGATCTGCTTGACGCAGACGACGACGTTCATCTCACGATTGTGCGTTGCGAGGGGTGCGACGGCCAAATCGCACGCAGCTGATCGCACTCACCGGACCCTCCGATGACGGCGACGACTACCGTCGGCGTACCCCTCACGCGGAGACGCACCCCCTGAAGCTGCTCCTCATCGTCAACTCGTCGGCCTCGTCGGTGACCGCCCGCAGCAGGGTGGTCATCCAGAAGGCCCTGTCGGCCGACCACGACGTCGACGTGGCCGAGACGAGCCGACGCGGGCATGCGGCGCGCCTGGCGAAGGGGGCCGCCAACTCGGGGGTCGAGGTCGTGGTGGCCCTCGGCGGCGACGGCACGCTCAACGAGGCGGCGAACGGGCTCGTCGGGACCGACACCGCACTTGCACCGCTGCCCGGCGGTTCCACCAACGTGTTCGCCCGCACCATCGGGCTCCCCAACGACCCCATCGAGGCGACGGGCGCCCTGCTCGACAGCCTCGCCGCCGACAGCATCCGGCCGGTGGGCATCGGATCGGTCAACGGTCGCTGCTTCCTCTTCCACGTGGGCATCGGGTTCGACGCCGCGGTGGTCGAGCAGGTCGAGCGGCGCGGTTCGCTGAAGCGGTGGGCCGGGCACCCCCTGTTCGTCTACAGCGCCTTCGACACCTGGCTGCGCCACTACGACCGGTCGCGGCCGCGCTTCTCGGTGCACCTCCCCGATGGCAGCGTGGTCGACGACGGCTACTTCGCCATCTGTCTCAACACCGACCCGTACACCTACTTCGGGAACCGCCCGCTGCACCTCGCGCCACGGGCCCAGCTCGACTCCGGCCTGTCGATGGTCACCGTGCGCACCATGCGCCTCTTGCCCGTGCTCAAGCTGGGGCTCTCGGCGCTCGGTAGCTCGGGCGGGCTCGCGTCGGGCCGCCACGCCACCGTCCACCACGACCTCACCGACCTGGTCGTGCGCGGCTACGGCCCGATCCCCTACCAGGTCGACGGCGATCACCTCGGCGCGGTCGACGAGCTGCGCATCCGCCACGAGCCCGACGCCCTGCGCCTGGTGCTCCCGCTCAGCTGATCTCGCGAGGGTTCAGAACCGAGCGAGGCCGCGCTTGACCTCGTCGGCGGCAGCGATCAGGTCGTCCACGTCGTGGGACTGCCAGTCGGCGCGACCGACCGCCTCCTTCAGCAGCTCGGTCTGGTGGAGGAGCCGAGCCCGAACCGCTCGATGGCGCGAGGCCGCACCCACCCGCGACACGAGCTCGAGGGCGGCGCGCACCACCGAGGGGTGCTCGGCGGCGTACCACCTCACGTGATCGAGGACCGCGCCGACGAGGTCGGCGACATCGGCCGAGGGCGCGTGCACCCGCAGCACTCCGTCGGCGTCGAAGCGTGCGGGCGACGGGACCTCGCGCGCCGCCAGGCGCGACAGCCCAGAGGAGAGGTCGTCGAGCGCGTTGATGGCGGTGAAGGGATCGTTGGTGCCGGGCGACAGGGCGCGCACCGCGAGCTCGATGAGCTGCTGCACAGCGAAGCCGATGTCGTGGAACGGGCTGCGCCGCTCGCCCACCACGAGCGACGAGCGCACCGCGGCCTCCAGCCCGTCGTCCAACCGGTCCGAATCGACCACCGCCAGCGCCTGGTCCTCGGTGACGTAGTCGCCCGGACGCACCTTCAGGGCGATGAGGACGTCGTGGCTGCACGCGGCGTCGAACAACTCGTCGGACCGCACGAACATGACGTAGCCGGGCCCCTCCGCGGTGACGATGACGCCTCGATCGTCGAGGTGATCCGGCAGCTCGACATCGGTCGCCTCGGTGCCGTCGTCAGCTTCGCCGACCTCGGAGGCGTCGCGCCCGATCTGGTCGGGGTAGAGCCGGTCGACGGTCTCGTAGAGGTCGCCACGCACCCGACTGGCGATGGTGGAGATCTGGATCGAGTTGCTGATGTGGTGGATGAAGTAGATGAGGACCCCGACGTTCGCAATCGCGAGCAGGACCGCCCCATTGACGGCGAGGTAAGGGATGAAGACGGTGGCATCGGGGTCGCCCGGATCGCCGAGCGCCCGCACCGAACGCAGCACCAGGAGGCTGTAGAGGAACGTCGCCACGTAGACGCCCAGGACGACCTGGTTGCCGCGGTCGGTCATGAAGTTGCGCACCAGCCGTGGCCCGTAGCTCGACGACGTGAGCGCCAGCACCGCCATGGTGATGGAGAAGGTGGTGCCGGCCACGCCGAGGCTGGAGGCGGCGATGACGCCGAGGATGTCGCGGCTGCCGCTCTCGCCCACCCGGTAGACGAGCTCGTCGACCCACCGGGGCATCGACCCGTCGCCGTAGCGGTCGATGCGGATGAGAACCTCGGCCGAGATGGCCGCCGCCAGGCAGATCATCGCCGGAACGAACCAGAAGCGCTCCCTCAGGCGCTGAAACCAGGTCATCGGCCGACGACGATGGTGCGGACGCGGTCGGGGACGTTGGTGACGATGCCGTCGACGCCCAGGTCGGCGAGGCGTCGCACCTCGTCAGGGGCGTCGACCGTCCACACGTTGACGAAGAGACCGGCCGAGTGGGCCAGCTCGACGAACGCGGCGTCGACCATGCGGGCGATGGGGTGGATGCCGGCGTGGCCGTGGGCGGCTGTGCGCTCGATGAGTCGAGCGGGATCACCCCTGTCGACGACGAGCCACGCGGTGCGCAGCCCGGGGTCGATCGCCCGCACCCGTTCGATGCTGCCGAAGTCGAACGACGAGACGACCACCGATGCGGTGAGGCTGGCCGCGGCCACGGCGTCGACCACGAGCGGCGCCAGCCGGCGCGCTTCGTCGAAGTCCGGGTCGTTCGCCGCGTTCTTGATCTCGATGTTGACCTGCAGCGGCCGACACGCGTCGAGCGCCTCGGCGAGCGACGGGACGTGGTCGGGCAAGTGCACTGCCTCGACGTCGACGATGGCCCGGCCGTCGGCCAGGTGGGCATCGTGGTGCACCGCGCTCCGGCTGTCGGCCGTACGCCGTACATCGAGCTCGACCCCGTCGGCACCCATGGTGGCCGCACGCCGGAACGCCGCCAGCGTGTTCTCGTGCTCGACGGCCGACGCGCCCCGGTGAGCGATGACATGGGTCACGCGAGGTGGCCTTCTGGTGAAGTTTTGGTGTCAAGACCCTTGTGGAGGTATGGAGCAACCGGTACGGTGACCAGGTCCTTGATGCGTGCCCGGCCAGTGACCCGCCCACGCATGTGAACCAAGTCACGATCGCGTGGAGGTGTCGTGGCACTGACGACCAGCATTTCGGTTGGCATCAACGAAGTGAGCATCGATCCGGTGCACACCGATGATTGGCGGCGAGTCGCGTCCTGCCGCGACACCGACCCCGATCTGTTCTTCCCGGTCGGCACCACCGGCCCGGCGATCGAACAGATCGAGAGCGCCAAAGCGGTGTGCCGCGCCTGCGATGCGCAGGTCCCGTGCCTCGAGTTCGCCCTCAGCACCAACCAGGACTCTGGGGTCTGGGGCGGCACCTCCGAGGAGGAGCGGCGCAAGCTGCGACGCCAGTGGCTGGCCCGTCGTCGCGCACAAGCCGCATCCTGATCCCCGGATCGACGTAGTATCTGACTCGACCGACGGTTCGGAGCGCTCCCCCCGCACTCCTGCCGTCGTCCCGGCCCCCCGCTTCGGCGGGGGGCCGGTCCGCGTCCGCACTCGGGTTCGGCCACGATCGGCTGCGAGTCGTCGATCATGTCGTCGTCGACCGATCGACCGGCGACGGCACCTGCACCACCGGCATCTGCCCGGTGGGCCGACGTAGCTCCTCGTCGTCGCCCGACAGCCACGGCGCATCGAGCTGCACGCCCATCTCGATGACCGTGCCCGGCCGAGGCGTGCCCGGCTTGTTGCTGCGCACCGTGATCGTGCCGCCGAGCTCGGTCTCGAGGAGCGTGCGCACGATCGTGAGCCCGAGGCCGGCCCCGGCGGCGAGGTCGAACCCCGGCGGAAGGCCGATGCCGTCGTCGGCCACCGCAACAGTGAGGTGCCCGTCGTCGTTCCCGAGGGTGATCTTCACGTGGCCGCCGTGCAGACCCGACTCGAGGGGGAAGGCGTGGTCGACCGCGTTCTGCAGCAGTTCGTTGAGCACGACGGCGAGAGGCGTGGCCACCGTCGACGGCAGGCGCCCCGCGTCGCCTTCGACCCGGAAGTACACGGGGCTCTCGGGCGACACCATGGATTCCTCGGCCATCCGCAGGATCGGCCGCACCACATCGGTGAAGGGCACGTCGTCCTCGGCGTTGCGCGACAACGTCTCGTGCACGAGTGCGATCGACCGGATGCGGCGCACCGACTCCTCGATGGCACTACGTGCCTCGGGGCTCTCGAGGCGACGACCCTGCAGCCGCAGGAGCGAGCCGATCGTCTGCAGGTTGTTCTTCACCCGGTGGTGGATCTCGCGGATGGTGGCGTCCTTCGACAGCAGCAGACGGTCGCGGCGACGCAGGTCGGAGATGTCGCGACAGATGAGGACCGCTCCGCTGACCGCGCTCGACTCGATGAGCGGCAGGCACCGGAACACCACCGTGGTGTCGAGGCCCCGCTCGATCTCACGGGTGATCGGCACCCGCGATTGGAACGCAGCCCGGATGATGCGTTCGTCGAAGCCGTAGTCGGTGAGCTTCATCCCCTCGGTGTTGCCGTGGATGCCGATGCGATGCAACGCAGAGATGGCATTGGGTGAGGTGAAGACGACCCGGGCGCTGCGGTCGAGGAGCACGACGCCGTCTCCCACCCGCGGGGGCTCCTCGGCGTCGGACTGGTCGGCGCCGTAGGGAAAATCGCCGTGGGCGATCATTCGAGCGAGACGGTGGAAGATCTCGACGTATGTGCGCTCGAGCTCACCGGGCTGGCGACCCACCAGCGGGGCGCCTTCGCGGGTCATGATGCCGACGACCCGTCCCTGGTGACGCACGGGAATGCACTGCACGCGCACCCGCTCGTGGATCGAGGCCACCGTGATCTCGCCTTCGATGATCTCGCCGTGCTGCATCGACCGCGCGACCAGCGGGCGCTCGTCACCCCGGATCAGCTGGCCGATGAGATCGTCGCGGTAGAGCGTCTGGCTGGTGGTGGGCCGGATGTGGCCGAGCACCACGAACTGCTCGGGCGCATCGGTGGCCTCGGTACCGACGTTGGCCCGATCGGCGGTGGCGAACAACAGGAGGTCGGCGAAGCAGAAGTCGGCGAGGAGGCCCCACCCGGACACGAGTTGTTGCAGGTGGGTGATGGCATCGCGTGAGAGCCCGGTGTGCTCACGGGTGATCTCGGCGATGCTGGCCATCAACGGATCGTACGGGAGACCCGGGCCATCCGGTGCCCAAGCCTCACGATGAGGCCGAGGCGGGGCGGTCCGGGGTGTCAGCCCTCGACGATGGTGACCGAGCGGGGTGTCTCCCACTTGGCGAAGCACGTCGGGCAGTGCTGCATCATGACCTGGGCGCGCATGTCGATGCGATCGAGGTAGCCGAAGGCGTTGCACTCTGGGCACCGGCTGGGGAAGCCCCACACCGGCCGGTCGGCGTCGCGGAGATCGATGGTGGCGCCGTCGCGCACGTCGACCACCGCTGTGTCCCGCTTGAGCTTGCTGAAGATCCCCATGCCCGTCCTCCTGGTCCGATCTGTCGATCGTTCGAGATCCTAACCTCACTCAGCGTGGCCGTGTAGGTCGACCGGCCTAGTTTCTCGTCGACCACAGCTCGCGGCCCACCGCGAGGAGGCCGGCGAGGTCGGCCACGTCGGCGTCGAGGTGCGGCACGGTGGCCACCACGCCCGCCCGGCGGGCGATCGGGAGCCGCTGCTCCGCCTCGCGCTGGGCCACCACCGCGAAGTTGGCGAACGACTCCCCCACCTCGCGCAACACCCGGGCCATCGCCACCGGGTCGTCGACGCCCTCGAGTGCATGGGCCACCGCGTCCGGTTGCTCGGACAGCACCCGCGCCACCGCGGCGGCGTCGGCCTCCAGCAGAGCGCTCGGCAGTACCTTGTTGAGCACGACGGCCCCCAGGTCGAGCTCTCGACGTTCGAGCTCCTCGATGAAGAAGCAGGCCTCGCGGGCAGGCCCGGCTTCGAGGGTGCTGACCACCACGAACGCCGTGCGCTGATCGTGCAGCAGCCGGGTGACCGCCTCGGCCCGGGCGACGAAGCCGTCGTACATCGACTGGAAGAGGATGAAGAACTCGGCGATGTCCTCGAGGAACTGCGAGCCGAGGATGCGATCGGCGACCGTGTAGAACGGCTTCGACGCGGCCGACACGACCCGAGAGCGCGACGGTGCGATCAGCCAGCGCAGCAGTCGGCTCGAGAAGAAGTCGGCCATGCGCTCGGGCGCCTCGAGGAAGTCGATGGCGTTGCGGGTGGGTGGGGTGTCGACCACGATCAGATCGAAGCGGCCCGAGCTGTGGATCTCGTGCAACCGCTCCATGGCGATGTAGTCGTGGCTCTGCACGAACTTGCTGGTGATGTTGCGGTAGAGCGGGTTCTGCAAGATGGAGTCGCGGGTGGCGGCATCGGGGGCGTGGAGCCGGATGAGGTCGTCCCACGAGGCCTTGGTGTCGAGCATGGCTGCCCACAACTCGCCACGGGGTCGCACACCGGTGGCGGCCCACACGTCGTCGGGGATGCGCACCTCGGCGTTGCCGAACGCTTCGAGTCCGAGCGCCGTGGCGAGGCGGCGCGCCGGATCGATGGTGAGCACGAGCACCCGGCCACCCTGCTCGGCGGCGGCCATCGCGGCGGCAGCACCGGCGGTGGTGGTCTTGCCCACCCCGCCCGAACCGCAGGTGATGACGATCTCGCGTGCGGCGAGGAGGCCGGCGAGGCCAGGATCGGCGCCCCCGTGGCCACGACGCTCGACGGCGACCATCAGTAGCCGAGCTCGTCGGAGAGGGCGGTCGCCACCTGCGCGGTGGCCCGGGCACCGTGGGCGCGGGCGAACAGCTCGGGCACGAACAACAGGGGGACAGCGGGGTCGAGTCCCTCGCGGAGCGTTGTGAGGTGGGCCGCCTTGGCCCGGCGCAACGTGACCGCCAGCTCGGCCGCCTCGAGCACCGCTTCGACCCCGGCAACCCCGCCCCCATCGGGCTCGGGCTGGGGCACCTCGCGTGCCGCGGCCCCTGCGGGTGTGCTGTTGCCGCCCACCGACGCCACCGCCAGTGCCAGCTCCTCGACGGCCGGTGGCGTGCGGAGCTGCTCGAAGCGCTCCTCCTCACGACGACCGAACAGCTCGGGCAGCACCCGGTTGGCGACCACCGCCGCGAGGGGTACGTCGGTCTCGGCCTCGAGCCGTCCGACCAGCTCGAGCGTCTCGACCACCGGCATCTCCTCGGGGGTGCACACGATGACCACGCCGGTGCGGGCCGGGTCGTGGAGGATGTCCTGCATCCAGGCGGTCTGGTCGCTCACCCGGCCCACCTGCACCAGCTCGCTGATGGCCTGCGGCGCGCCGAGCTGCCCGATGATGTGCCCGCTGGCGGTGGCGTCGACCACCACCAGGTCGTAGTTGTCCTCGCGCACCTCGTAGGTGACCTTGCCCACCGTCAGGATCTCGCGCACTCCCGGCGCGGCGTTGGCAACGAAGTCGAAGCTGCGAGCGAGCGGCCCGATGCGGGCGATGAACGGGATGCGCAGCTGCAACTTGAGGTACTCGCGCAGCGACTCCTCGGTGGTGAGGGTCATCAGGTGCAGACGAGGTTGCACCTGGCGAGGTTCGAAGCTGGTGGGGCCGGACTCGAAGAAGCGGGCCAGGTCGCCTTTGGCGTCGACCTCGCACACGAGGGTGCGACGACCGCGCTGGGCGGCGAGCGACCCCAGTGCCGCGCTCACCGCGGTCTTTCCGACACCGCCCTTGCCGGTGACGAACAGGAGGCGCCGGTCGAGCAGGCCGAGTGCCACGTCAGCGTCTCACCGCTCGGCTCGACGCCGACGGATCGATCCCTAGGACCCGAAGCCGATGCGGCGGGCGTCGTTCGGGCTGCCGATCTCGACGTAGGCGATCTTCGACGACGGAACCGCGACCTTGCGGCCGCGACGATCGGTGAGCCACAGCACGCCGTCGGGTCGGCCGATGGCCTCGTCGACGGTGGCGGCGAGCGCGTCGGGATCGGTGTCCTCGGCCAGCTCGACTTCGACTTCGCGTGCTTGGGTGACCCCGATGCGGACGTCCACGGTTCCTCCTGGTGACGAGACCGGGCCATCGTACGCGCCGGCCAGCCCGTTCCCGTCCGGCTGCTCGCGTCCGTCCCTGGTTTCGATCGCTCAGCGACGGAAACGAGGGACAGAGTGGTGACGGCGGTCTAGGAGCGTGGGTCAGTAACCGCCATTGTGGGTTCGCTCGATTCGCGATCTGTGTTGGGATCGAAAATACTGGTGGGATGACGAGTCGTGATGGTGAGGACCGGTTGTTCGAGGTGCCGGTGGAGCTGCCGGTGAAGGGTCGGGTGGATACGACGTTTCGGGCCTATGACCCGGCCCAGGTGTTGTTGATGCCTCCGTCGATCGCGGATTGGGTGCCGGAGGATCATCTGGCCCGGTTCGTGTCCGAGTTGGTCGATGAGGTCGTGGATCTCGAACCGTTCCTGGCGGCGCACACCGAGAAGCGGGGGTTCCCTCCGTATGACCCCCGGTTGATGTTGAAGATCTTGGTCTACGGCTACACCACCGGGGTGCGGTCGTCGCGCAAGATCGAGAAGGCCTGCGGTGACGATGTGGCGTTCCGGTTCCTGGCCGC
>JAENWR010000163.1 GCA_016649895.1 Acidimicrobiia bacterium
AGATGTGTATAAGAGACAGAGCTCGAGCAGCCCGCTCTTCAGCGCGGCGTCCCAGCCCGGGTGGCTCGTGGGGCGACCTGCCGCCCGCAACTGCCCCCTGGCCTCGGCGAACAGCTCGACGAGGACGGGGTAGCCGTCGGCGATCTCATCGGCGAGGCGGTCGCGGATCCAGCGGGTGAGCGCGGGGGTTCGACCGTCGGTGGACACCGACACCTGCACGTGGTCGGTCTCGGTGGTGGCCACGAGTGAGATGTCGCCGGCGGTGGCGTCGCTGACGTGGTTGGTCAGCGCACCGCTGGCACGGGCGTCGGCGATGACGGCGGCGTCGACGTCGGAGCGTCCCGTGGCGGCCACCACGACGAAGGCCCCGTCGAGATCGCCGGTGCGGTACTCACGGGCGACCCACTCCACTCCGAGCGACTCGAGCTGCGCTCGTCCCGCCGCCGGCCACAGCTCGGGCGAGATCACCACGACATCGCCGCCACACCGCCGCATCTGCACCGCCCTGCGCTGTCCGACGTGTCCGCCGCCGACGACCACGCACCGGCGGCCGTCGAGGTGCAGCGCCACGGTGAGCGAGGGCGGAGTGGCGGGCGTCGACATGGGCTTCGAAGTCGATCAGTTGACCTGTCGAGTGTCAACACGGCCCCGTAGCGGCTGGCAGGTGCGACAGACGGTGGTGCCCCGTCCGTCGACGACCAGCCGTGACAGCGTGCCGCCGCACCGCAGGCACGGCTCGCCGGCCCGGCCGTAGCACTCGAGGTGCAGCTGGTTCGTGCCAGTGGCCCCCTCGACCGTGCGGTAGTCGCGCAACGTGGTGCCGCCACGGTCGATGGCCGTCGCCAGCACCTGGATGATCTCGTCGCGGAGCGCACCTGCTCCAGCCCGGCCGAGCGTGCGTCGCTCCGGGTGCACACCCGCTCGCCACAGCGCCTCGTCGGCGTAGATGTTGCCCACGCCGGCCACCGGTCGCTGCGACAGGAGCTGCGTCTTCACCCGCGCCCGGCTGGCCCGTAGCGCGGCCCAGAGGTGCGCTCCGGTGAACGCAGGATCGAAGGGCTCGGGCCCGAGCGCGGCCAAGGTGGGCATCGACGAGTGGTCGGAGCGGTCGACGACCGCCACCCGCCCGAAGCGGCGGACGTCGTGGAGCTCGAGCCGTTCGCCGCCGAGGTCCCACCACGCGCGAACATAGGGATCCGGGGCGGTGGCCGACCCGCGGATCTGCAGTCGCCCGGTCATGCCCAGGTGGATGACCAGTTCGCGGTCGTCGTCGAGCTGGATGAGCAGGTACTTTCCCCGCCGCTCGACCGCCAGGATCGCGGCGCCGGCCGCCTCGACCCCCGTGGCGAACTTTGCCGAGGGGTGCGCATCGGCGTCGATCACCTGACGCCCCACGATGAGCGGCGCGAGTTGCCGACGGATCGTCTCCACTTCGGGAAGCTCGGGCACGCGTCAGCGGGGTCGGAGCTGGTCTGTCCAGCCGCCACCATCCCAGAAGCGCAGCGCGGGCTGGCCGGCAGGGTCCGGGTACCAGCCAGGTTCGGGAGTGCCGCCCCCGAGGCCGTCCGCCGTGCGGGCTCCCGTCGGGTTGGGCCCCGTCGACGCCGACAGGCGGTCGGTCAGTCCCAGCAGTCGTGGGTCCTCGGCGCCCATCGTCGGCGACGCCGTGCTGGTGGCCTGCCCGTCCCACGGCTCGAGTCCCTCGAGCTTGCGGAGGGCGTTGATGCGCTCGGCGAGCGGAGGGTGGGTGTCGAACATCGAGTTGAGCTTGGCGTTCTGGCGGCCCGGCTCGCGGTCGAGGGGCGACTCGATCCACAGGTGGGCGGTGGCGTGCGAGGCGTGGCGCACCACCGAGCGATCGCCGGCCAGCTTCTCGAGCGCTTGGCGCAGTCCGGTGGGGTAGCGGGTGAGCTCGACGGCGGTGGCGTCGGCCAGCGCCTCACGCTTGCGGCTCACCGCGGCCTTGATGAGCGTCGCGGCTACAGGTGCGAGGACGACGACCACGATGATGCCGATGAGGGCGAGCGGATTGCCGCCGCCGCTGTTGTCGCGGCTTCTGCGTCCGCCGCCGAACCACATCATGCGGAAGAACAGATCGCAGATGATGGCGATGGCACCCGCGGTGGCCACGGCGATGGTGGTGACCCGGATGTCGTAGTTGCGCACGTGGGACAGCTCGTGGGCGAGGACACCCTCGAGCTCGGTTCGGCTCATCACCTGCATGAGCCCGGTGGTGACGGCGATGGCAGCGTGCTCGGGATCTCGCCCGGTGGCGAAGGCGTTGGGGGCCGGATCGTGCACGACGTAGACACGGGGCTTGGGGATCCCGGCTGCGATCGAGAGGCCCTCGACGAGGTTGTGGAGCTCTCCGAACTCCTCGATGGATGCGGGCTGGGCCCGGGTGGCCGCGAGGGCGACCGCGTCGGACTTCCAGTAGGCGGCGAAGGTCATGCCGCCGGCGATGACGACGCCGATGACGACGCCGACCACGCCAGCCTGCAGGTAGAAGCTGACCGCGGCGGCCACGATGATGAGGAACACGAACGACGCGGCCAGCAGCAGCCAGCTCATGCGTCGGTTGCGGGCGATCAGCTCGTACACGTGCGACCTCGAGACATCGACCACACGGTACCGGCCCCTCGCGTGGGGGCGGGGGCACCGGTGCGAAGTCGCCGGGGGCTTGGTGCGCCACGAAGCACCAAGCCCCCGAGCAGGTGGCCGCCGTGATCAGGCATGCGGGTGCAGCCGTGGCTCGTGGCGGTCCGCGAAGTGAGCGTCGTGGGGCGCTCTAGACCAAGAGATCGTCCGATGTGGGTGCGGGGATACGCACCCGATCGGTCCGAATGGCCTACCGGCCAGGCGCGGTGTCCGATGGGTTGTCGCCGGTGCGTCCAGGGGCGGTGGACGCAGGTGTGGACGCCGGTGGGCCGCTGGGCGGGTTGATCGGGCCGGGGGCGGTGGCGGCGGGCGTGGACGCGGGCGGCCCGCCGGGCGGGTTGCTCTGTCCGGGTGCGGTGACCGATGGGTTGTCGCCGGTGCGTCCGGGTGCGGTGTCCGATGGGTTGTCGCCGGTGCGTCCGGGTGCGGTGTCCGATGGGTTGTC
>JAENWR010000118.1 GCA_016649895.1 Acidimicrobiia bacterium
CGCCCCGAACATCTCGTTCAAATCCAACCCGTCCATCAGACCCACCACCCCCATCGACCGCCCGGCTACAGCGCCGGAATCAGCCCACAGAATGGCTGAAGATCAACTACGCCACCCACACGAAACAGCGAGGAGCCCCCATTACGACTAATGGCTCGCATCGGGATCCCACGTTCGGGGTCTCCGTCAGCCCGTGCGGGGGCGGGGGATCGCGTAGGCGACGGTGGCGTGGGCGACCGGTTCCGCAGGGTCGCCGCCATCGGTCCACAGTCGGACCTCGCTCACCGACTGGCGAGCGCCGAGCCGCAACAGGCGTGCTTCGGCCCACAGGTCGGCCGGTTCGGGCTTGGCGAGGAAGTGGATCGACAAGCTGCTGGTGACCGACATCGCCTCGGGACCGATCCGCGACAGCGTCACCAGCCAGGCCGCGGCATCGGCGAGCGACATCATGGTGGGGCCTGAGATGGTGCCGCCGGGCCGCAGTTGGTCATCGTCGAACGGGAGCCGCATGCGGATGCCGTCGAGATCGGCCGACTCGACCCGGTAGCCCCGACCGGCGTCGGGGAAGGCGGCGTCGAGGAACTCGTTGAGCTGGCGGGCGTCGAGCGCCAGGGTGGAGTCGTCGGCGGACATGGCGAGATCATCCCAGGCGGACGACCGCCCTCGCATCCAGAGGTGCCCGGCGTGGCTCACTCGAAGGCGGCGAAGAGCTCCTCGAACGCGACGAACTGCCCGCCCTTGGTGGACGAGGCGACGAGGATCGGCGTGGTGACGCCGGCATCGAACCATGCCTCGACCCCTTCGCGCACCCGTGGCACCGGACCCGACAGCGTGCAGTCGTCGAGCCAGCGGTCGGACATGAGGCCAGGGATGGCGTCGCGGTCGCGGCGGTCGAGCGCCTCTTCGATCGCGGTCATCTCCTCCTCGTAGCCCGCGGCCTTCCAGTAGTTGCGGTAGTTCGGGAGCATGACGTAGCCCGAGAGCGTCTTGCGGTTGACGGCCCGGGCGGCCTCGATGTCGTCGTCGATCACGGTGGGCACCATGTCGCCGATGAAGAACCCCGCGGCCTTCTTCTCGTCGGGGATGCGGCCGAGCGAGTGGGTCATGTAGCTGAGCGAGCCGTTGGCCCAGATGGCGCCGTCGCCGATCTCGACCGCGAGGTCGACCATCTTGTCGCGGAGCGAGGCGAGCACGACGGGCGGCACCTCGCCCGCCTGGCGCTCGGCGCCGCGGATCCCCTCGACGTAGTTGCGGACGTCGGAGAGCGGCTTGCCGGTGTCGATGCCGAGGCGGGCGTTCGACGGGCCGTGGCTCACGCCGATGCCGAGGCGGAAGCGCCCACCGGAGATCTCCTGGATGGTGCCGGCGTGGGTGGCCAGGTCGACCGGGTGGCGCAGGTAGATGGGCTGGATCCCGGTGCCGAACGGAATGGTGGAGGTGGTGTGGGCGATGGCCTGGCACAGCCCCATGGCGTCGCCGAAGCTCGGGCAGTAGATGCCGGCGAAGCCACGACGCTCGATCTCGGTGACGAGCTCGAGCGTGCGGGCCTTGCGTCCGGGGACGGCGGCGAGCGAAACGGCGGGCATGCGAGTCACGGGTGGCTCCTGGCGGTCGGCTGTGGCGGTGGACACACCGGAGAGTAGGGCGTTCGACCCCGGTACGTCCCCTTGGAGGCGTCAACGCTCATCTGCTCCGCCGCGCCGCCGACCACGGCGCTGTGAACGACCCCGAGCCCGGGAACGACGAGGACATGAGCGACACCGAACCGACCGACAGCAACACGAACGGCGGCCTTGACGACGACATGATCGACGAGGTCGTCGGCGAGTTCCTCGTGGAGAGCTACGAGGGCCTCGACCAGCTCGATCGCGACCTCGTCTCGCTCGAGGAGAACGCCGACCCCGAGACCATCGCGTCCATCTTCAGGACGATGCACACCATCAAGGGCGCCTGTGGCTTCCTCGGCTTCGGTCACCTCGAGTCGGTGGCGCACGCCGCCGAGAGCCTCCTCTCGCTCCTCCGCTCCGGCGAGTTGGTCGCCACCGGCCAGATCACCACCGCCCTGTTGTCAGCGGTCGACGCCGTCCGCGAGATGTTGGCCACCATCGAGCGGTCGGGGTCTGACGGTGATTCGTCGTACCCGGACCTGGTCGACGAGCTCGAGCGCCTGATGGATGCCAACGCCAGCGAACCTCCACCTCGGCCGCGGGTGGGCGACCTGCTCATCGAGCGTGCCGGTGTCCGACCCGAAGACGTCGATCTGGCCATCAGCGAGCAGGCCTTGGGGGACACCCGTCCGATCGGCGAGATCCTGGTCGGCCACGGCGTCGTCGGCGCCGACGAGGTGGCGGCGGCACTGCTGTCCCAGTCGGAGCACAAGTCGATCGTGACCGACTCGACGATCCGGGTCGACGTGCGCCTCCTCGACGATCTCATGAAGCTCGTCGGTGAGCTCGTGCTCGCCCGCAACCAGATCGTCCAGCTCTCGCTCGGTGCCGAGGACGACTCGCTCGCCCTTCCCGCCCAACGGCTGAACCTCATCACCACCGAGCTGCAGGAGGGTGTCATGCGCACCCGGATGCAGCCCATCGGCAACGTCTGGAACAGGTTCCCCCGCGTGGTGCGCGACCTGGCTCAGGCGTGCGGCAAGCAGGTCCAGATCGAGATGGACGGTGCTGACACCGAGCTCGACAAGACCATCGTCGAGGCGATCAAGGACCCGCTCACCCACCTGGTGCGCAACTCGGTCGACCACGGAATCGAGCAGCCTGCTGCTCGCACCGCCGCCGGGAAGCTACCCGAGGGTCGGCTGTCGCTGCGCGCCTTCCACGAGGGTGGCCAGGTCATCATCGAGATCTCCGATGACGGCGCCGGCATCGATGTCTCCCGGGTGAAGGCCAAGGCGCTCGAGCGAGGGCTCATCAGCGGCGAGGCTCTTGACGCGATGAGCCAGCGGGAGGTCGTGAACCTCATCTTCCTTCCTGGCTTCTCCACCGCAGAGGTGGTGACGAACGTGTCGGGCCGCGGCGTCGGCATGGACGTCGTCAAGACGAACATCGAACGCATCGGCGGCACGCTCGACGTGACGACCGAGAGCGGCGTTGGGTCCACCTTCCGCATCAAGATCCCCCTCACCCTGGCCATCATGCCCTGCGAGGCGGAGGATGAAGGGTTCTGCGGCGGAGATGCCCACCTCGAGGTGCGGCGCGATGGCCGCGAGCCGTGCCAGCTCGCTGACGGCCTCGAGCTGGGCATCGCGTGTTCGAACCCGTTCCACGAGGTGGCGGACGCGAGTGACGGCGGTGGCGGCGAGCATTCCGACGAGGACGGCCGCGACCGTGGTGAGCAGCACCTCAGCATGGTTCACGGGGCCAGGATCGGCCCGGAGCGTGCCGGGCTGAGCGATCGACGAGAGTAGAGCCGGTCGACCCAAGTTCGATCCGTTGCCCGATTCTGGGAGCGTTGGGGAACGACCTCCGAGACCCAACGCACCCAGATTTGGGAGGGCAGCCCGCGGTGATGGCTGACCCGTACATATGTTCGATACCCTGGGTCGTCCTATGGGATGGCGTAACCCTCCGGTGCCGTGGACGGCCCTCGAAGAGCGATGGTCCGACCGCGGACCGGCCCACCCGTTCCCGGGCGACGGCTCCGACAGCCCGGCGTGGTCGCGCAAGCGAACCCCCTACGTCCCCGACAGGATCGAGCGGGATCGTGTCGAGCGGGGCCGGACCGAGGTGCCGTACGCCGAGCTGCACTGCCACTCCAACTTCAGCTTCCTCGATGGCGCCTCGCACCCTGAGGAGCTGGTCGAGGAGGCCGTGCGGTTGGGCCTCGAGGCACTGGCGGTCACCGATCACGATGGCTTCTACGGGGTGGTTCGCTTCGCCGAAGCAGCGCGGGCCCACGGGCTCCCCACCGTCTTCGGCACCGAGCTCACCCTGGGGGCCACCGCCCCTCAGATGGGGGTGGCCGACCCCGAGGGCGATCACCTGGTGGTGCTCGCCCGCGACACCACCGGCTACGCCCGCCTGGCCGACACCATCAGCGAGGCCCAGATGGCGGGCGAGAAGGGGGCGCCCCGCATCGGCATCGACCGGCTGGCCGAGATGGCCGGCCCACCCGGGCACTGGGCGGTGCTCACCGGGTGCCGCAAGGGCGCGGTCAACCGGGCGTTGATGGCCGACGGCCCGGCCGTGGCCCGACGGGTGCTGCTCGGTCTGGTCGACCGCTTCGGTGCCGAACACGTCCACGTCGAGCTGTGGGACCACGGCGATCCTCTCGACTCGGCCCGCAACGACGCCCTCGCCGACCTGGCGATGTCGGTCGGTGTCGAGCCTGTGGCCACCAACAACGTCCACTACGCCACCCCCGCCCAACGCCGGTTGGCCACCGCGCTCGCCGCGGTGCGGGCCCGTCGTTCCCTCGACGAGATCGACGGCTGGCTGCCTGCCGCCGCGGGTGCGCACCTGCGCTCGGGCGCCGAGCAGGCCCGCCGCTTCGCCCGCTATCCCGGTGTGGTCGAACGGGCGGCCGAGCTCGGGCGGGCGTGTGCGTTCGACCTGTCGCTCGTCGCCCCGCAGCTCCCGCCGTTCCCGTGCCCGGCTGGGCTCGACGAGATGTCGTTCCTGCGCCAGATCACCGAGCGGGGCGCCACCGGGCGCTATGGGCCCCGCCACGCCGAGCGAGTGCCCGGTGCGTGGGCCCAGATCGACCACGAGCTCGACGTCATCGAGCAGCTCGGCTTCCCCGGCTACTTCCTCATCGTCTGGGACCTCGTCGAGTTCTGCCGGCGCTCGAACATCCTCTGCCAGGGCCGCGGATCAGCGGCCAACTCGGCGGTGTGCTTCTCCATCGGCGTCACCAAGGCCGACGCCGTGTCGCTCGGGCTGCTCTTCGAGCGCTTCTTGTCGCCCGAGCGCGATGGCCCGCCCGACATCGACATCGACATCGAGAGCGACCGCCGCGAGGAGGTCATCCAGTACGTCTACGAGCGCCACGGCCGGCGCTACGCGGCTCAGGTCGCCAACGTCATCACCTACCGCGCCAAGTCGGCGGTGCGCGACATGGCCAAAGCCCTCGGCCAGCAGGACGCATGGAGCAAGGAGGTCGACAGGTGGGTTCCGCTCGCCTCGTCGGTGGGGCCCGACGCCCCGGGCCGCACCGATCGCACGATCCCCGCCGCGGTCATCGAGCTGGCCGAACAGGTCGAGAACTTCCCGCGCCACCTCGGCATCCACTCCGGCGGCATGGTCATCTGCGACCGTCCTGTGGTCGAGGTGTGCCCCGTCGAGTGGGGGCGCATGGAGGGCCGCACCGTCCTGCAGTGGGACAAGGACGACTGTGCCGCGGTGGGCCTGGTGAAGTTCGACCTGCTCGGCCTCGGCATGCTCACCGCGCTGCACCTCTGCCTCGACCTCGTGCGCGACCACCAGGGCACCACCATCGACCTCGCCGAGCTGGCCCAGGACCCCGAGATCTACGACATGTTGTGCCGCGCCGACTCCATCGGCGTGTTCCAGGTGGAGAGTCGGGCCCAGATGGCCACGTTGCCGCGGCTGCGCCCCCGCACCTTCTACGACCTCGTCGTCGAGGTGGCGCTCATCCGGCCCGGCCCGATCCAGGGCGGATCGGTGCACCCCTACATCCGGCGACGCAACGGCACCGAGCCAGTCACCTACCTCCACCCGCTGCTCGAACCGTCGCTGGCGAAGACCCTCGGCGTGCCGCTCTTCCAGGAGCAGCTCATGCAGATGGCCATCGACGTCGCCGGGTTCAGCCCCGGCGAGGCTGACCAGCTGCGCCAGGCCATGGGCTCCAAGCGCAGCCGTGAGCGCATGGAGCGACTGCGCCGGCGCCTGTTCGACGGCATGGCAGAGCGGGGCATCACCGGCGACGTCGCCGAGGCGATCTACGACAAGCTCGCCGCCTTCGCCAACTTCGGGTTCCCCGAGAGCCACTCGGTGTCGTTCGCCTACCTCGTCTACTCGAGCTCGTGGCTCAAGCGCTTCTACCCGGCGGCGTTCTGCGCCGCCCTCCTCGGCGCCCAGCCCATGGGTTTCTACTCGCCCCACTCGCTCGTCCAGGACGCCCGGCGCCACGGCGTCGAGGTGCACACCCCCGACGTCAACGCCTCCGAGGCACTCGCCACGCTCGAGGGGCCCTCGGGTGCGCCGGCGCCACCGGGCACACCATCGGAGCAGTGGGGGAGAGGAGGCCCCGAGGTACGCCTGGGGCTGGCCTCGGTGCGTAGCATCAGCACCGACCTCGCTACTGCCATCGTCGCCGAGCGCGACGCCGGTGGGCCGTTTCGGTCACCCGAAGACCTGGTGCGCCGCGCCGGGGTGTCGGGCACGGCCCTCGAGTCGCTCGCCACCGCCGGGGCGTTCGGGTGCTTCGACCTCGATCGGCGCGAGGCGCTGTGGACGGCGGGAGCGGTGGCCCACGCTCGCCCCGACCGCCTCGAAGGCATGCTCACCGGGGTCGAAGCGCCGCGCTTGCCGGGCATGGACGACCACGAGCTCGCCATGGCCGATCTGTGGGCCACGGGTGTGTCGCCCGAGGGCCACCCCACCCGGTTCGTGCGCTCGCACCTCGACGAGCTCGGCGTCGTCACCGCCGCCGGGCTCGATCAGGTCAGCGGTGGGTCCAAGGTGCTCGTCGGTGGCGTGGTCACCCACCGCCAGCGTCCGGCCACGGCATCGGGCACCACGTTCATCAACCTCGAGGACGAGACCGGCCTCATCAACGTCATCGTCTCGGTCGGGTGCTGGAGCCGCTTCCGCAAGGTGGCTCGCAGCTCCCCGGCCCTGCTGGTACGTGGCCGGCTGGAACGGGGCGACGGCAACGTCACCAACGTCATCGCCGAGCGGCTCGAGACCCTGCCGGTGGGGGGCACGGTGCGCTCGCGCGACTTCCGCTGACCCGGGTAGGTCAGTGCCGCGACCGCCGCCCAACCACACGTGCGGCCGTTGTCCGACTTCGAGAAGCGAACCTCCATGGCCCTTCCCTAGCGCAGGCTCTGTGCCATCTGCCCGAGCATTCCGGCGATGGTGGTGTGCACCGATGGGTCGGCGAGGCCCGACCCCTTGTCGTTCACCTGCTCGCCGAGGAGGCGCAGCGTGGTGGCCACCGTCTCGCACTCGTTGCGGGTGACGGCATCACGGTCGGAGCGGAGCTGCGGTACCACCTGGGCGACCTGCAGCTCCATCGACGCCGCCGCCTCGGTGGCATCGAGGCGCCCCTCGAGCACCGCCTTGGCGGTCTCGACGGCGAACCGAACTCGCTCGGACGGGTGCACAGGTGCTCCGATCAGTTGGGGACGCGTTCGATGAGGGCACCGAGCGAGCGGAGCTTGTGGTCGATGCGCTCGTATCCGCGGTCGATCTGGCCGATGTCGGCGATGGTCGATCGCCCGTCGGCGCAGAGTGCCGCCATCAGCAACGCCATGCCCGCCCGGATGTCGGGCGATTGCAGCCGTGCACCCCTGAGGGTGGACGGCCCGGTGACGACGGCGCGGTGTGGGTCGGCGACGATGATGCGGGCGCCCATCTCGATGAGCCGATCGGTGAAGTAGAGGCGGCTCTCGAACATCCACTGGTGCATCAACACCGTGCCCGCCGCCTGCGTGGCCACCACCAGCGCGATCGACATGAGGTCGGCCGGGAACCCCGGCCACGGCGCCTCGTGGATGCGGGGGATCTTGCCGCCGTGGTCCTCGCGCACCTGGAGGACTTGGCCATCGGGGACGACGATGTGATCGTCATCGATGTCGACGCGCACACCCAGGACGTCGAACTTCGAGATGATCATGCGGAGCTCGTCGTGGTGCACCGGACCGATGCGCAGATCGCCAGCGGTGATCGCTCCCAACCCGATGAACGAGCCGACCTCCATGAAGTCGGGTGACACCACGGCCTCGGTGCCCGAGAGTGAGTCGCAGCCCTCGATGACGAGCAGGTTCGAGCCGATGCCACTGATCTCTGCGCCCATCGACACGAGCATGCGGCAGAGGTCCTGAACGTGGGGCTCGGATGCGGCGTTGCGCAGCACCGTGGTGCCCTTGGCGAGGCTCGCGGCCATGACCGCGTTCTCGGTGGCCATCACCGACGCCTCGTCGAGCAGGATGTCGGCCCCGGTGAGGCGGCCATCGTTGGCACGGAGGTCGTGCACGTGGTCGACCAGGTCCATCTCGGCACCGAGGGCGGCGAAGGCGTGCCAGTGGGTGTCGTTGCGGCGCCGGCCGATCGTGTCGCCGCCGGGCGGCGGCAGCGTCGCTGTGCCGAAGCGGGCGAGAAGCGGTCCGGCCAGCAGCAGCGAGGCGCGGATCTGCGCCGACAGCGCCGGCTCGAGGCTGCGCGGGGCCACGTCGCGGGGATCGACGGTGACCGACCCGTCGGCGTGGCGGGTCACCGCTCCGCCGAGGGCGTCGATGAGCAGCAGCATGGTGCGCACGTCGCCGATGTCGGGCACGTTGCCCAATGTGGACGGGCCATCGCCGAGCAGGGTGGCCGCCAGCATGGGCAAGGCCGCGTTCTTGTTGCCGGCGGGCCGCACCGTACCCGACAGCGGCTGCCCACCTGTGATCTCGAAGCGCTCCATCTGGGTTGGAGCCTACCGGTGCTCAGGCAGGTGGACCGATGGCGCGCCCGCCGGAGTCGGGCGTGTCGTCGTCACCGGGGTGCTCGCCGGCGCCGGCCCTGAACAGCTCGCCGATGCCCGCCACCGACCCGGCCACGCCCGACATGTCGGCGGGAAGGAAGATCTTGGTCGCCTGGCCGTTGGCGATGTGGCCAAGGGTCTCGAGGTACTTGATGGCGAGGAGGTCGTTGGTGGGCTGGCCGTCGTGGATGGCGGTGTACACCGAGCGGATGGCGTCGGCCTCGCCTTCGGCCACCGTGAGCTGGCGGTACTTCTCGGCGTCGGCCACGGTGCGGATGGCGTCGGCCTCGCCCTGGGCCTCGAGCAGCTGACGTTCCTTCAGGCCCTCGGCGGTGAGGATCGTTGCGGTCTTCTCGCCCTCGGCCCGGGTGACGGCCGCGGTGCGCTCGCCCTCGGCGGTGGTGACCACGGCACGTCGGGTGCGCTCGGCTCGCATCTGTTCGTGCATGGCGCTCATGACATCGGGCGGCGGGTCGATGCGCTGGATCTCGACGCGCACCACGCGCACGCCCCACTTGTCGGTGGCGTCGTCGAGGATCTGGCGAAGGTTGATGTTGACCCGGTCGCGCGAGGTGAGCGCTTCGTCGAGGCTCATGTCGCCGATGACGTTGCGGAGGTTCGTCTGGGCCAGCTTGGTGATGGCCATGAGGAAGTTGGCCACGTTGTAGGTGAGCCGCTGGGGGTCGGTGGGCTCGTAGTAGATGACGGCGTCGACGGTGACCGATACGTTGTCGGCGGTGATGACCTCCTGCGGAGGTACGTCGACCACCTGCTCGCGCATGTCGACCAGCCGGATGGTCTGGGCCACCGGGATGATGATCCGCAATCCCGGGTCGACCGTCTCCTTGTACTTGCCGAGTTGCTCGACCAAGCCTCGCTGGTAGGGACGGACGATGCGCACACCCGAGGCGAACCACACGAGCAGCATGAACGCGACGATGGCCAGGATGATGACGGCGGTTGTCACAGTGACGGCCTTTCGGGGGAGTCGGTGGATCCGGGGAGGTCGACGGGGAACACCACGGCGCGGGTGCCGCGCACCTCGACCACCCGCACGAGGGTGCCTTCGGCGACGGCGGAGCCGTCCATGCTCTCGACCCGCCACTCTTCGCGGCCGATGAGGGCCAGGCCCAGGTCGCCGATCGGGATGGCGTCGATGATGCGTGCGGTCTCGCCGATGAGCCGCCGGGCGCCGATGCCGTCGGCAGGAGCCGAGATGTCGAGGCGGCGGGCCAGTGGGCGCAGGGCGAAGAAGGCCCCTCCGGAGACGATGACGAACAGCAGCCACTGCACGACGAGCGCCGCTCCGAGGGCGGCACCGACGGCAGCGAGTACCGCCCCGGCCGCGAACGGCAGCAGGAAGAACGAACCTGCCACCGTGATCTCGCCGACGGTGAACAGCACAGTGGTTCCGAGCCAGATCCAGAGCCAGACGTCGGGGTTGTCCATCGTGCGCCGTGTTCTCCCTTGTCGCGTGGTGCGATGGGCCGAAGCCTAACCCTGGCCGACTGACGAGGGCGGCTGATCGGGTGGGTCGCCTGCGTCGAGCCGTCCGAGGCGCCGCTGTTGCTGCCACGCGCCCGCGGGCGCGTTCTGCCACGTTCCGTGAGGGTGCCGGGGCGTATAGTGCGCTCTCGGTGACTGTCACACCCCCTCGGTAAGGTCGAACGTAGTTCGACCCCACCGGAGGCGAGACCGTGCAGACGAGAGAACCG
>JAENWR010000021.1 GCA_016649895.1 Acidimicrobiia bacterium
GCCGAGCGGTGCGTCGCCGGAGGAGCGCCGCCCACCGTTATCAGCGGGCCCGAGGTGGGCATGGTGATGATGACCGTGCGCGAACCGATCGCCCACGAGCGGTTCCACGCCGACGTGATCCAGCTCGGCCGTCTCACCGAGCAACTCGAGCTCGACCGAGCCGAAGCCGAATGGGACGATTTCGGACCGACCCGAGTCAACTTCAACGAGATCGACTGATGGAATCTCCGTTCCCGATCTCACCCGCCTTGGTACACTTCTCGGTGTATGGAGGTGTATAAATGGGAACGACGCGAACGAACATCGAGCTCGATGACGAGATCCTCGAGCGGGCGATGCAGATCTACGGAACGCGCTCGAAGAAGGAGACGGTCGACCTCGCGCTAAGGCGGTTGGTCGGTGAGCCGCTCGACACCGAGGCTGCCTTGGCCCTCGAGGGGTCAGGCTGGGAAGGGGATCTCGACGCCATCCGCGACGATTCGCCCGCCACCTCCTCGTGACGGTGCTCGTCGACACGTCGGTGTGGATCGAGTACCTGCGGGCCACGGGTACGCCACACCACCTCTGGGTCCGGGGGGCGATCACGCATGGTGACTTGCTCGGCTGGACCGATCCGATCCTCTTCGAGCTCACGGTCGGCGCCCGTGGGCCCGCGCGGGTGGCCGAGCTGCGAAGCCTCCTCCTGAGCGGTCCGATGCTGGCGGTCGAAGGCGTTGGCGACTGGGAGGCAGCCGCCCGGCTCCACCGGGCGGCCCGGGCGCAGGGGCTGACGGTGCGCTCCACCGTCGATTGCCTGATCGCGGCCGTGGCGATCCGCACAGGGGTTCCAGTGATGGCCCGTGACCGCGACTTCGTCACCCTCGCTCAGGTGTCGGATCTCGAGCTGCTGGTGCCCTGACGGCCTGGCGCTACCCGGGAACGTCGAAGTGCGGCCGGCGGTGCTCGAGGAACTCGAACACGTGCGGCACCTTCGCGCCGTGGCCCGGCGAGAGCGGCGGCAGTTCGTCGCGCGCGAACCAGCGGCCGTCGTGCACCTCGTGCGGGGTGCTGGCCTCGACCGTGCCCACCTGCCGACAGAGGAACACGAACGCGTAGAGCTGCAGCGCCGAGCGCGAGTCGTGGAGCCGCGAGTCGAACACCCCGATCAGATCGACCCCCTCGGCGACGATGCCCGCCTCCTCCCGCGCCTCGCGCAGCGCTCCTTCCGCCGGCGTCTCCCCCATCTCGAGCATCCCGCCGGGGAGGGCCCACAGCCCGTTGTCGGCGCGCTGGATGAGGAAGATGCGGCCGTCATCGCCGACGATCGCCGCATCGGCCACCGGCACCGGAGCCAGGTGGGTCAGTTGCGTGAACACAGTGCGCTCGATCTCGTCGACGTCGCGCTCGTCGACCAGGGCGAACAGCTGAGCCGCCGCGTGCAGCAGGCGCTCATAGCGATCGCGGTCGTATGGCGCATCGGCCGACCAGCCGAGGCCAGCCTGCGAGATCGCACGGATCTCGTCAGCAATCATCCGCAGTTCGTCGGCCGCCTCCACGTGGGGAGCTTCGCACGAACTCTGCCATGACGCGACGACCCCCCAGGGGGCCTGCGGCCTGCGGCACCGGCGTCGAGTGAACTGGCTCCTGATCGTCTCCACATCTGGAGACGATCAGGAGCCAGAACGAAACGGGAAGCCTGGGTGTCAACCCTGGTCGAGTGGCAACAAATCGACGTCGTAGTCGGAGAAGCGACTGTCGACGGTGACGACCGTGAGGCCTTCGACCTGCGCTTGGGCGATGAGCATCCGGTCGAACGGGTCGGCGTGGTGCATCGGGAGCGCTCCGGCAGCGAGCGCGTGGTCGAGGCTGATCGACAGCGCGTCGAAGTCGTTGATCGCGAGCGCATCGGCGAGATCGTCGGGTGCCTCGAGGCGTCCGGCCGTCCTCTTGATGGCGATCTCCCAGGCGGATGCAGCCGAGACTGCGACCAAGGTCGCACCGTCGGAGATGGCAGCCGCAGCCGGCCATGGCAGCTTCGGGTCTGCTGCGAGCCACCACAGGAGGATGTGCGTGTCGAGGAGCAGCGTCACGGCGCGTCGCCACGAAAGGCCGCCGCCAGGTCGTCGGGGAGCTCGTCGAAGTCGGGATGGATCTTCACCCGCCCCTCCCAAGCCCCGGGGGTGCGGTCCGCAACCGGGCGCGGCCGCACCAGACGGGCGACCACGTGGCCGGCGCGAGCGATCTCGACCTCGTCGGTCTCGCCGCCTTCGAGCGCAGCGACCAACTTGGAGAGATTGGTCTTGGCGTCATGCATGTTCACGCGCATCCGAGCAGCATAGCTAACCTAGCTAGGCGGTCCTGCCTGTCGCCGGTCGATGGCGAGCACCACCACGAAGATCGTGAGGAAGATGGCCCCGGTCGTGGCGAACTGGCGCACTGGTGCACGCGCATCGAGTTGCTGAGCAGCCCGCCGATGCCACCACCACCACAGCCGACGATGCCGACGATGGTCGAGGTGCGGATGTTGATGTCGAGCATATAGAGGACCGACGAGATGAACGCCGGCATCACCTGGGGCCCGACCGATGTGGTGATCTCCTGGAACCGGCCGACCCCTGTGGTGACGGACTGCCTCGCGCAGCAGACGGCAGCCGGGCCTCCGGGTGAACACCCGGTGCGGCAGACTCGCGCGATGCCGTTCCCCGCCGCTGGTCGACCCGCCGACGAGGTCCTCTCCGAGCTCGACCACATCGCCTCCGCCGACGTCGACTGGAAGGGAGGGCGCGTCTTCAGCCTCGCCTACTTCGCCGACGACGAGACCTACCGCGTGGCCCGTGCCGCCAACGACCGGTTCCTGTCGACCAACGCCCTCAACGTGGCGGCGTTCCCGAGCCTTCGGCGGATGCAATCAGAGGTGGTGTCCACCGTCGCCGGATGGCTCAACGCCGGCGACGGTGCCGCCGGGTTCATGACCACGGGCGGCACCGAGAGCCTGCTCATGGCGGTGAAGGCAGCGCGCGAACGTGGGCGCGAGATGGGCATCGACGAGCCCGAGATGGTGCTGCCGGTATCGGCCCACGCCGCCTTCGAGAAGGGGGCCCACTACTTCGGGGTGCGGTCGGTGCGGGCGCCGGTGGGCGACGACTTCCGCGCCGATCCCGAGGCGATGGCGGCCGCGGTCACCGACCGCACCGTGCTGGTCGTCGGCTCGGCGCCGCAGTACCCGCAGGGCGTCATCGACCCCATCACCGACATCGCCGCCATCGCCGCCGAGCGCGACATCAACTGCCACGTCGACGCCTGCATGGGCGGGGTCACCCTGCCGTACCTCCGCCGGCTGGGCGAGGAGGTGCCGCCGTTCGACTTCGCCGTGCCGGGTGTGACATCGATGTCGGTCGATCTGCACAAGTACGGCTACACCGCCAAGGGAGCGTCGGTCATCATCCACCGCGACGCCGAGCGCCGCCGCCACCAGACCTTCGTCACCGACAACTGGACCGGCGGCACCTACGGCAGCTCAGGGGTGCTCGGCACCAAGAGCGGCGGCCCGATCGCCAGCGCGTGGGCGGTGATGCAACACCTCGGCGACGACGGCTACCTGCGGCTCACCCGAACCGCCCGGGACGCCACGCTCCGGCTGCGAGGTCTGCTGGAGCGGATCGACGGACTGCGGGTGCTGGGCGCCACCCCGGTGACGCTCGTGGCGTTCACGTTCGACGACATCGACCCGTTCGCCGTGGCCGACGTGGTGGGGGCCGATGGCTGGTACTGCGACCGCCAGGGCCCTCCCGCCTCGCTGCACTGCACGGTGCACGCCGGACACGTCGACACTGTGGAGCCGTTCGCCGAGGCGGCGGCGGCGGCAGCGGCCGTGGTGCGCGAGCGTGGCGGACAGGGGACCGACGGGGCCTACGCCACCGTCGACTGATGCCGCCGGCTCAGGCGGCGAACGGGTCGTGCTCGGTGAGCTCGGAGAGCTCGGCCCACAGACGGCCGATCTCGGCCTGGTGGCGAGCAGCGATGTCGTGCCAACCGTGGCCGGCAGCTTCTTCGCGGCGAGCTTCTTCTTCGATGATCTGCATCTCGAGACCCGTCGCCGCAAACTCAGGACAGGTGTAGGTGGTCATGGGGACAGGTGTACCCGACCCATGTGTCGATAACCCGGGGCGTCGATGACAGTCCGGTGACACTGTCGGTGCATCCGTGTGACAACGCCGCCACGATGGGTCATCTGGACCGGTTTCGTCCCCATGCGGCAGGGGCAGCACTGCGCCCATGATCACGTTCCTGCTCTACCTCATCCTCATCGGACTCATCGCCGGCGCCATCGCCCGTCTGCTGGTGCCCGGGCCCGACTCGATGGGCATCTTGCCCACGATCGCCATCGGCATCGTCGGCTCGTTCGTCGGCGGCTTCCTCGGAGCGCTGCTCTTCGGTGCCGACGGCGACGAGGGCTACTTCCAGGCCTCGGGCATCATCGGCTCGATCATCGGTGCCCTCGTGGTGCTGCTGGTGGTCCGGGCCACGTCCCGGGCCCGCTGATCAGCTCTCGCACCCGACGCCATCGTCGTTCCCATCGAACCGATGGGGATCATCGCCCACCACGGCGAAGCGCCGGTGGGACACATCACCGCAGTCCAGGTCCGGCGGCGCTGGCGGGATGCACACCTCGGGATACGAGGGGTGGCACCCGCCCGCCGCCGGTGGCGCGTCCAGAGTCGGTGTTGGCGCCGGTGCCGGCGCTGGGAGCATCGGTGGAACGGCACGTAGCACCGGCCCGCAGCCGTTCAACATGTTGGTGAGGGCGCGCACCTCGGCGTCGTCGGCCGACAGTCCCCAGCGCACCTTGGTCGATACCCAATCGCTGGCGTACCCGCACCAGGCCTCCCGGTTCGGCGGTTGCCAGCTCGACGGATCGCGATCGCTCTTCGATCGGTTCGTCGCCGCGGTCACCGCCGTCAGCGCGCCGGGGTGGTCGAGGTCGTTGGCGAAGTCGCGACGGCGGGCGTCCGACCACGACCACGCCCCCGAGCGCCATGCCTCGCTCAGAGCGACCACGTGGTCGACCTCGAGCTCGGAGGCGTCGTCGGTCGAGTAGCCGTCGTAGGTGCTCAGCCACCCGCCGCCCGCCAGGCCGGGCAGCGAGTCGAGGCGCTCCTCGGCCAACACCTCGCAGCGCGTGTGGCAACCGTTGCCGTCGGCGTCGATCCAGTGGGAGAAGCGATCCCGGTCGTATGTCGCGCTCTCGGCCTCGGGGGCCACGATCAACTGGCCGAGCAGGTCGAGGGGCACGACATCGGCCGCCGGCGGGGCCGGAGGGAGCAGGTCGGGAGTCGTCGTGGTGGTCGCGACCACTGTCGAGGTGGTGGTGGGCGCGATCGATTCGGTGGTCGACGTGGTCGATCCGGTGGATGCGGGTCCCGGCAGCGTCGAGGTGGCGTGGACGGCCGGTTGGGCCGAGACGACCTCGTCGTCACCCTCGTCCGCGAGGGTGCTGACGATCATCACCGCGGCCACGATCCACGCGGTGGCCTGGGCCCAGGTGGGCCAGCTGCGGAACCACGACCAGCCTCGACGCACGATCACTCTCCCGGACGACCTGCTTCCTCCGTCCGTCGGCCGGAGCACCGGCCGCATGAGACACGGGGATCGTGGTGGGCCGCCCGGGGCTCGAACCCGGCACCTTGGGATTAAAAGCCCGATGCGGTCCTTCTCCCTCCTGATCCGGAGAGACCAAACGTGCTCCGACCTGCGAACCTTCTCCCACCCGTGTTTCCCGCTGTTCGCAATGCACCGCCAGTTCGTGGGACGGATTCTGGGACAGGTCCGCGGGATTCGCGCCACCCGCGCCTCCTGATGGGCCAGCCGACGGGGATGAGCCACTGCCCGTGCCAGGGTCCTTCAGGCGAGGCGCAGTCCGTCATCGCCGGAGAGTCGCCAGCGTCGGCCGCCGAGGTCGCTCCACTCAAGGAACCAGTCGACCCGTCCTCCCCCCTCGGGCTCCTCCTGCCACGTCCTTTCGACGGGCATGGTCACCTCTGCGGCCGGTGCCAACGACTTGAGCTGCACCTCGGCTGCGAGCACCGCTCCACGCTGAACCACCACCGAAGGCGCGCGGATTAGCCGACTCGATTCGTTCCGGATCCGGATGTTCCCCCGGGTATAGAAGACCTTCCCAGCGCCTTCTGATCCTGAGCCGCTGGTGATGTTGGACTTGACCGCGATCTGCCTGGCCATCTCCCAAGCGCTCTGCAGATCAGATTCGCGGCGGAGTTCGAGATCAGCCGAGATCTGAACTCCTGCGAAGACCAGCGCTCCCACGGTGCCGAGCCCACCAACCCACTCCGCCAGCGACCCGACGGGTAGGTCTGCGCCGATCCACAGCCCGACGATGAGGCCGCCAGCCGTCGCCCCGGTCGCGATGAGTCCGACCCGCCTGGCCCACAGGGCTGCCGAACCTATGACCTCGTCCACGTCCCGACACTATGGGGAGGGATGGGGCGGCGCCGCTTGGTGCGCGAGCCGGATCGCCGCTCGGCGACCTCGAGGGGGACGTCGAACTCCACGGCCATGTGGAGGACCGTCGCCCCTTCGTGTGGCGTGAGCCGCGCGGCGACGAACAGAGGGAGCGGCTCGGTGGGGACCAGCCGCTCGGCGACGATTCGATCCACCGCGGCTTCCTCCTTGCCTACCAAGCCGTCGGGGGTGAGGCGCGTGTAGCCGATGCCTCGCTCGACGGGCATGAGGTGGTGCGCGAGCACCGCTCGCAGTTCCCGCCTAGTGAACGTGATCGACAGGTCGATGATGCTCCGATCGCCCTCTCGCCACCACAGGCCCTCGACTCCGTCAGGTAGTTCGAGCCATCGCACTTCGACATGAGGACGCGCGCGCAGCTGGCGCCATGGATTCTCCACCCGGGAGACCGTACGGAGGGGCAGTGACGAGCTTCATGGGTGTCATTCGGGACGGCCTGTGGTCGCGAAGCCGAGCTGCTCGATCGCCACCCGAGACTCGGCCTCTAGCAGTTCAGGGTCGTCGAACAGGATTGTTGCGACGTCCAGGGGATCAAGAAGCTCAGCCATGTGCTCGAGGTCTCGCTCGTCACCATCGATGACCACGAACTTGGGGATTCGGAGATCGCGGGCGACTTGGTAGGTGAATGTCATCCCTCGCTTGGCTGCCACGACTGCCTGCGGTGCTGCCGCCATGTCGATGAACGACGCCAGGAGGAGGGGTGCCGAGAGCGGCGAGGAGGGCGCGATCGCCATCGGGACCTTCACCGACTCACCGTGGCCCGCAACTCGCTTGTCGAGCCGGATGAGCGTCGCTGCTGGCTTCCCGATCCGGGTGATCAGGCGTAGACGCATCGCTTTGGCGAGGGCCCGAGCTGTGCTTTCCGGGCGCGGCTGAACCTCATCGTGATTGCACTGGCTGGCGTGCCACACGATCGGGGCAGCGCTGATGAAATGAGCGAACGACAGCACACGAGTGGCCAGGTCGTCATCGTGGTCCACGCCGGTCATGAGGTAGCCGTCCGCCTCGAGCTCGAACTCGCCCCCGGCACACTCGAGCAGGTCGACCAGGTCAGTGGCTTCGTCACCGGCGAGCCGGCTGATCGCGCCCATGTCGGAGAGGAGCCAGCCTGCGTCGGACCGCTCCATGGAGATGGTGAGGTAGTCGTGGGCCCACCGGGCGCTCGGGACAAGGACGCGCAGTACGTCGGCATCGCCGACGCGCTCGACGACGACCCCCGGCGCAGTGTCTCGGATGGTGCTGATGGTGGTGTCAGAGATGCTCATAGCATCCCCCTCGCGAAGTCCGTGATGTTGAGTGTAGGGATGAAGGTGTCGAAGAGAAGAGCGTCGACGTCGTCCAGTCTCCCCGGGGGGTCTGACACCGAGATGCGGTTGACCTGTCCCTTGCACTGGTCGAGGTGGTGCCAGTGGAGATCGCCGGGGTGCTGATCGCAGAGGCAAAGCCGGGTGATGTTGAGCCCAGCGTTCTCTGACCGGACGCAGAGCCGGATCTGCCCATAGTTCGCGCTGTACCACTGCCCCTCGACGAGCAGTGCCCCGCCTGAGGGTGGCTCTTCGACCGTAAGCGCGAAGTCGATCCTCCACATGAAGACTGTGCTCGTGCCCGGAGTCCGCACAGGTGTCCAGGCGAGTTCCTCGCTACCTGCGCTCTTCGGGGCATCGATCAACCGCTGCCCCTCCGCCTTGGAGATCTTCACTCCTACCCCTTCTCGACGGGGGGCCGCGGTCGGCGCCGTTGGTTCGCCTTGGCCGCCCGCGCAGCCTTCTTCCTCGACCCCTTGGTGGCCTCCGCGGCCATGTCGACGGGCTGTGGGGTCGGGAGGGCGACCACCGGAGTAGGTGGCGGCTCGTGCTCGATGGCGTCGATGTCGACGAGGCCGGCCCACGTGAGGATCTGGCCCCTCGGCAGTTCGCGCACGTCCTCGATCTGGACGATGCGCTCGACGGTCACGGCGATGGGGCCGCGGATCATCTTGCTCACGGTGGCCTGGTCCGTTCCGAGCCCTGTCGCGAGGCGGACCTGCGTCCGCACCTCCGACGCCCTCATGCCCCCTTTGATGGCTTGGCCTAGTTGCACTCGGGCACGCTGCACCACCGTGGAAGCGTCGGGCGAACTGGGCATATGCCAACTGAGCATAGGGAATCCGCGGTGTAGTCCCAGGCTCTTGACGTCTAGGCATCAGAGTCCTACTCGCCGCTCCCACCACGATCCAGCACCCGAGGCGCTTTCCCTGGTGGGCCGCCCGGGGCTCGAACCCGGCACCTTGGGATTAAAAGTCCCCTGCTCTAACCCGATGAGCTAGCGGCCCGACGCAAGGCTACGAGATGCGGACGCCGACCCCGCTGCACCGTATGGCGGTGACGTCGCTGCCCACTCGTCGGGCGGCACACTGGTGGGATGCGGGCTCGATCTCTGACGCGGCGTGCGGTCGCCGTGGCGCTGCTCGCCGCATCGTGCGGGGCTCCCGACACCGGCACCGCGGCGGATGCAGCGCCGGCGGTCACGACCACGACCGCTCCTGCGCCGACGACCAGCACGACCGCGCCGACCGCGCCATCGACCACAGAGACCACTGTCGAGCCGGAGCCGGCGTGGGTGGTCGGGGCCGAGCTGCTGCCGTTGCGGCCCGACGGTCTCGGGGAGATCCTCCCCACGCCCGAGCCGCTGGTCGAGCGCTCGCTGCCCACCCAGGACGTGCTGCCTCCGCCACCCACCGACGACTACGTGGCGGCCGTGGCGCCGCTGTCCGACGAGGTCATCGCACGCATGGGCACCGCATGGCAGCCCGGGTGCCCTGTCGAGTTGGGCGACCTCCGCCACGTGACGCTCAGCTTCTGGGGGTTCAACGGCGGACACCACACCGGTGAGCTGGTCGTCCACCGCGACGTCGCCGACGACGTCGCCTGGGTGTTCGGCCAGCTGCACGCGGCGCGGTTCCCGCTCGAAGAGGTGCGCATCGTCACCCCGGCCGACCTCGAGGCCCCGCCCACCGGCGACGGCAACACGACAGCGGCGTTCGTGTGCCGTCCGGTCCGCGGCGGCACCACCACGTCGGCCCACGCATCGGGGCTCGCTGTCGACGTGAACCCGTTCAACAACCCATACGTGCGGGGCGACATCGTCCTGCCCGAGCGGGCCAGCGCCTACCTCGATCGGGCCTGGCACCGGCCCGGGATGATCCAGGCCGGCGACGTGGTCAGCGAGTCGTTCGCCGCCATCGGTTGGACGTGGGGTGGCGCCTGGGCGTCACCCGACCTGATGCACTTCTCGGCCACCGGCCGCTGATCTGCCGCCGTCGACGAAGGATCAACGGGGCTCGACGAGCTGGAGGTCGAGCTCGATCCTCACGGTGTCGCCGAGTGCGGCGTCGAGCGGCCCGAAGCGAACCCCGAGCTCCTTGCGGCTGATGGCGCCGGTGGCGCTGAACCCGGCGTGGATCGATCCATCGATCGGATAGGTCTCGATCCCGCCGAGCTCGACGTCGAGACTGACCTGCCCGGTGACGTCGCCGATGGTCAGGTCGCCGGTCACTTTCCACTCGTCGCCGCCGCCCTCGATGCGGGTCGAGCGGAAGACCAGCGTGGGACGCGACGCCACGTCGAGGAGCTCGGCCGACCGCACGTGCGCATCCCGGTCCGGGTTCCCCGTGTCGATGGATGCTGACTCGATCGTGGCGGTCACCAGCGACGTGGCCAGGTCGTCACCCACGATCAGCTCGGCGGTGAAGTCGTGGAAGACCCCACGGACCTTCGAGATACCGAGGTGGCGGACCGAGAACGAGACCGTCGAGTGAGCGGCGTCGAGCGTCCAACGTCCTGGGACGAGGGGCAGCGTGGAAGGGGGCGTGGTGGTGTGGGTCGTCTCTGTCATGGGACGCCCATCCGCCCATCCGGCTCCGGCAGGGAGACCGGGCTGAGACTGGCCCCCACAGGGCCACCCAAGATCCGGGCGAGAGCGGCACAATGGTGCGGTGATCGACCCCGACCTCGGCCAGTTCATCCGCAGCCGGCGCGAGGCGATCGGACCAGCCGATGTGGGTCTCCCCGACGGCCCTCGCCGCCGCACGCCCGGGCTGCGCCGGGCCGAGCTGGCGGTGCTGGCCGGCATCAGCGTCGACTACCTGGTGCGGCTCGAGCAAGGCCGCGACCGCCACCCCTCGGCCCAGGTACTCGCCGCCCTGGCCGACGCGCTCCGCTTGGGCGAGGACGACCGTGACCACCTGCGCGTGCTGTCGATCTGTGGCAGCGGCCAGGAGCTGTGCCCGACCCTGCCTCCCGTCGCCCAGACGGTGCGGCCAGGCGTCGAAGCGATCCTCGGTCACCTCGACCCGGCGTCGGCCCTGGTGCTCAACCGACTCGCCGACATCCTTGCCTGGACGCCCGCCTACGAGCGCCTGGTCGGGCCGCTCGGCATCCTCGACGGTCCGCGCACCAACCTCATGTGGTTCACCTTCACCGATCCCCGTGCAGGCGATGCGTATCCCGAGTGGACGCAGGTGGCCGACGAGCAGGTGGGGAACCTGCGGGCGAACCTCCGGCCCAACGACGCCGAGGGCGAGGCGTTCGTGGCGGCGCTGGTCGAGGCGGCCGGCGACGAGTTCACGCGCCGATGGGAGGAACGTCCTGTCGCCCGGAAGCGCACGGGGACGAAGGTCCTGCGCCAGCCCGAGGTGGGCACCTTGAGGATCTCGTACGAGACGCTGCAGCTGCCCGACACCGACGACCAGCGGTTGGTGGTCTACCTCCCGGCGGATGCGGCGACCGCCACCGGGCTCGACCTGCTCAACGGTCGACGTCCCGGCGGGCTCCGAGCCGTGGGCGGCTCGATCCAATAGCGTCGGCCGCACGCGGCTGACGAGGGGGATCCATGGGGGACGCGCCGATCGGGGTGCTCGACGGCATCCGGGTCATCGAGCTGGCATCGGTGGTGTCGGGGCCATACGGCGGGCTGCTGCTCGCCCAGCTGGGTGCCGACGTGGTGAAGGTGGAGAGTGCCGACGGTGACGTCACCCGGGCGTGGGGGCCGGTCCACGAGGGTGTGTCGGCCTACTACTTCACGCTCAACGGGGGAAAGCGCTCCATCGCCCTCGACGTCCGCCAGCCCGACGGGTTGCAGGTGGTGCGCGACCTCGTCGCCGGTGCCGACGTCGTCCTCGAGAACTGGCGACCCGGGGTGGCCACGCGGCTGGGGCTCGACTGGGACGAGCTGCGCGCCGACCATCCCCGCCTGGTGACGGTCGCCATCCGTGGCTTCGGCGACGAGGGGCCCTACGCCGCCGACAAGGTCTACGACCCGGTCATCCAGGGGGTGTCGGGCCTCGCCGGGAGCCAGGCCGACGATCGTGGGCCGCAGCTCATCCAGACGATCCTGCCCGACAAGCTGGCGTCGATGGCCGTGGTGCAGGGCGTCCTCGGTGCGCTCCTCGAACGCAGCCGCACGGGCGTGGGGCGCCACGTGCAGGTGAACATGCTCGACGTCACCGTGGGGTTCCTGTGGCCCGACATCATGCGCAACTTCACCTTCGCCGATGCCGACGGACGCGGCCACGGACCCGGACGGGCGGGGCGAACGTCATCGGTGTTCCGGTGTGGCGACGGTCGTTGGATCGCCTACACGACCGTGTCGGTGGCCGACTGGAAGGGCATGTGCGACGTGGCCGGTCGCGCCGACCTGTTCGAGGAGTACCGCAGCCTCGGCAAGCGATCGGCGTTCGTCGACGAGGTGTCGCTCGAGCTGTCGAAGTCGTTCACCGATCGCGACCGCGACTCGGTCCTCGCCGACCTGCACGCGGCCAGCGTGCCATCGGGCCCCGTGCACATGCCCGAAGACATCCTCACCGACCCCCAGGTGCTCGCCAACGACATCATCCGCGAGGTCGAGCTGCCCGGCTTCGGGCGGGTGCGCGAAGCCGCGTCACCGGTGCCGCTCGACCGTGCCGGTGCTCGCCACTGGGTCGCGCCGGCGCCGGAGCTCGGTCAGCACACCGACGAACTGCTCGCCGAACTGGGCCGTGGTCCCGACGACATCGCCCGCCTGCGCGCCGCCGGCGCCGTCAGCTGAGTCGAGGGATCAGCGCCGGTCCTTCGCTAGCTCTTCGGCGCGCTCTCGCACCTGGGCGGCCATGGCGTGGGTGCGTCCGACGGCGTCGTCCTTCACGTGCTTCGCCTTGCCGGAGGCCGCCTCGAGGCGAGGACCCATGGCCTTCTCGACGTCGTCGATGCGCCTCCGGGCGCGGGTCGCCACCTCGTCGGCGCGCATGGCCTTCCTTGCAGATCGCTTGCTGCGGTGCCGGTCGGGCTTGGCGGCCACCATCGCCGCGGCCGTCGCCTTCTTCGCGCGCTTGCCCCGCTTCCGCCTCCGACGCTCCTTGGTGGCCACCTGCGCCTCGTGGAGGGCGTCGAGCTCGGCGCGCTTGGCCCGCTTCAGTGCTGACTCGACGCGCGAGTCGGCCTCGTCACGAGCCTTGTGCTCCTTCTCGAGCTCGCGCTCGGCGTCGGCAAGCTCGCCCTCGGCACGGCGCAGGCGTTCCTTCTTCGATCGGAACGACACCAGGCCGAGCGTGCCGATGGACAGGGTCTTGCGGATGACGCCCATGGATGGAGCCTCCTCGGTAGCGAACTCCGCCGGCCTACCCGCTGGTCGGTGCCCGGAACCCCGGCCGTCACTCCCGGCGGGTGTAGGCGTCGGGCACCTCGACGTCGGCATCGGGCCAGCGCCTGCGCAGGGCTCCGGTGGCGTCGGCCACCCAACCCGCAAGATCGGCGAAGGTGCCCCGGCGCGTCGCCACCCGCGCCGCAGCATCGAGCGCTGCGATCATCTGGACGCGACTGTGGTGGCCGGGCGGCCGTTGGTCGAGCTGGGGCAGACGCTGCGCACGGTCGATCGCGATGGCGAGGCACGCGGCCGCAAGGTGGCGCCCGAACACCGCGTCGTCGTCGGCGGCGTCGACCCCCACCGCGAGCGCCGTCCGGTAGACGTCGTCCAGCTCGGCGTCGGGCTCTTGCACCGTCATCCACATCGAGCCCGGCACCCATAGGGCGGCGGCGTCGATGAGGGCGTTGCCGAAACCGGCCATCTCCCAGTCGGTGATCCACCCGATGTCGCCGTCGTGGCCGTGCAGGCCCGGGCCCAGATCGAGCCCGGTCTGGGTCACGAACTCGAGTGCGAACCGCTCGTTCGCCAGCTGGGCGGGGTCGGTGCGGAAACCCGCCTCGTTCTGGCGCAACCACTTGACGATGACGCTGGCCGGCACCTCCTCGCCCGTCGAGTCGATGTGCACCCGGGCGATCGCCCACGGCTGGATCGGCTCGAGCGATCCGATCGTCAACCCGCCGCCGAACACCCGAGTGAGAGCGTCGCCGACGGCGGTGGCGTCGGGTACGCGGGCCATGGGGGCAGTCTGGCGCGCGGCCCGGACCTACGCTCGGTCGATGCGCGACCTGTTCGACGACGACCACGAATCGTTCCGCAGTTCGGTGGCGGCGTTTGTCGCCAAGGAGATGGCGCCGGACTACGCCCAGTGGGAGGCCGACGGCATCATGCCGCGCGAGGTGTTCGCCGCGGCCGGACGCTACGGGTTCCTCGGCATGGCGATCCCCGAGACGTTGGGTGGCGGCGGGACCGCCGACTTCCGGTTCAACGTCGTGCTGGCCGAGGAGCTGGCCGCGCATGGCATCGGTGGCGCCGGTCTCGGCCTCACCCTCCACAACGACATCTGCACGCCGTACTTCACCGAGTACTGCACGGCCGAGCAGTCGCAGCGGTGGCTGCCGGGGATCGCCTCGGGCGAGCTGATCACCGCCATCGCCATGACCGAGCCCGGCACCGGATCGGACCTGGCGGGCATCGCCACCACCGCGATCCGCGACGGCGACGAGTACGTGGTGAACGGCTCGAAGACGTTCATCACCAACGGCATCAACTCCGACCTCGTGATCGTGGCGGCCAAGACCGACCCGTCGCAGCGCCACAGCGGCCTCTCGCTGCTCGTGGTCGAGCGGGGGATGCCCGGCTTCGAACGGGGTCGGAACCTGGAGAAGATCGGGCTGCACAGCCAGGACACCGCCGAGCTGTTCTTCGCCGACGTGCGGGTCCCTGTGGCGAACCGGCTCGGCGACGAGGGTCAGGGCTTCGCCTACCTGGCGGCGAACCTCGCACAGGAGCGCCTGTCGATCGCGGTGACCGGCGTTGCCGCGGCCGCGGCGGCGATGAGGTGGACGGTCGACTACGTCACCGAGCGCACCGCCTTCGGCAAGCCGATCTCCGACTTCCAGAACACCAAGTTCGTGTTGGCCGAGGCCGCGACACAGGTCGACGTGGCGCAGGCCTACGTCGACCAGTGCGTCACCAGGCTCAACGAGCAGCGGCTGAGCCCCGACGAGGCGGCCCGAGCCAAGTACTGGAGCACCGAGGTGCAGCAGCGCGTCATCGACCGCTGCCTGCAGCTGTTCGGCGGCTACGGCTACATGACCGAGTACCCGATCGCCCGTGCCTACGCCGATGCTCGCGTCACCTCGATCTACGGCGGCACCAACGAGGTGATGAAGACGATCATCGCCAAGTCGCTCGGGCTGTGATGGCGGCTGACTCCGAGGCAGGCGCTGGCAGGCGGGGTCGGACACCGGTCGTCATCGGGGTCGCCATGCTGGTGCTCGCCAGTGCGATCGCGGTGTGGCTGCTCGTGGGCGACGACGGATCCGAGCGGAACCACCAGGAACTGGCGCTGTGTCGAGAGCTTGTCGACGTCGGCGATCACGCGTGGGCCGATGTCGACGTGATCGCCTTCATCGAACCCGAGGTGTCGACCTCCGACATGGACGAGTTGGTCGAGTGGGTCGAGGGTCGTCCCGGAGTGGTGCGAGCCAGGTTCATCGGTCACGACGAGGCGTACGAGGAGTTCGCCGGGCTCTACGCCGACTCACCCGAGATGATCGAGGCGATCGAGCCGGGGAACATCCCGCCGAGCATCCGGGTGACGCTCGAGCCCGGAGCGGAGCGGCTCACCGACGCCGAGGGCCGCCCCGGCGTGTACCGCGTCGTCGATCGCAACGACTCGTTTCCCGACGGGATCCGCCCCATCGACGTCATGATCCGCCCCCTCGCAGAGGGACGGATCAGCGGCCCGCTCTACTCGGCGATCGCAGCCGCTGACGTGGCGTGGCGGGGCTACCAGCTGGGCAGCCTCATCGAGGTGGCGCCCGACGACCTCGCCGCCGACCTGGAGACGATCGAGAGGTCGATCGGCGAGTGGGGTGAGTCGGGAGTGCCGCCCGCCGTCGAGCCAGCCGCAACGAGGATCGTCGACTTCTTCGAGACGTCCTGCGACGTCGACTGAACCCGATCGACACCTCGAGCGTCTCTGTGTCGATGGGAGATGCCGACGCCGCCGAGTTCTGCGACGCGATCCGTGACCGCCTGGTCGGATCGCTGACCCTCTACTGCGGCGATCGGGGGGTGGCCGAGGAGCTGGCGCAGGATGCGCTGGTTCGGGTGTGGGAGCAGTGGCCGAAGGTCGGTGTGATGGCAGCGCCCGAGGCATGGGCGTTTCGGGTGGGCACCAACCTGGCCCGCTCGTGGGGTCGTCGCCGTTCGGCCGAACGACGGGCACGCGGTCGTCTCGGTGTGACCACAGAGGCGGTGCGCGACCCCGACGTGGCCGAGGTGCGCGCCGTACGTGCCGCGGTCGCCGCGCTGCCGCCGCGCCAGCGGGCCGCGATCGTGGCTCGCTACTACATCGGTCTCGACGTGGCGGCCACCGCCGTGGCGCTCGACTGCGCCGAGGGCACGGTGAAGTCCACCACCCACCAGGCCCTCGCAGCCTTGCGTGCGGCCGGTCTCATCGACACCAACCAGATGGACGAGGTGGACGCATGACCGACGAGCTCTCCAACACGCTGCGCCGCGCCGCCGGTGATCGGCCGGCGCGGTTCACTGCCGCCGACATCGCCGACCGGGTACGGCGACGGCGGGCGCGCCGCCGAGCCGGTGGTGGCCTGGCCGCCACGCTTCTGGTGATCGGCGCGGTCGCTGTGGTCGGCCCGCGAGTCGGAGGCGACGAGGGCCAGCCGGTGGCCGCCGGACCGCCGTCCGAGGTGGCGCTGTGCGCGGCCCTCGACGCCCCCGCGTCGTCGGGGCCTCAGGTAGAGCCGGTCATCGAGCTCATCCGCTCCTTCACCTGGCGACCACCCGGTGCCGACTCGGGCGGAAAGCTCGCCGTGATGATCCCGAACCACCCCACGAACCCGATGGATCCCGAGGCGATGGTCGACGGTCTGCTCGCCGTGTCGCCACCTACGTACGTGGACGACCTGCAGGTGCTGCGCGACGCGGTCGACGGCTGGGAGGGCGGCGCCGTGGAGGTCTCGCCAGGGGCAGCCGCCGCCGCGGGAGAGATGGTCGACTTCCACACCGCCGAGTGTGATCGGGGTGACAGCGAAGCCCAGGACGCGGCGACGCCGGTGACCTCCACCACGGCGACGCTGGACGGAGCCGCCCGGCGGGCCGAGTGCGAACTGCACGCTGCCCTCTTGGCCGGAATCGCGGCCGACAGTTCGCTCGGGGTGTTCATGCACCCCGATGCCACCGCTGGCCAGATCGACGAGGTCGCCTCGCTGCTCGCCGACGATCCCAGCGTGGCGTCCTTCGTCTACGTCGACCAGCAGGCTGCCTACGACGAGTTCGTCGAGCTCTTCGCCGATCAGCCCGACATGATCGACGCGGTTCACGCAGCGATCCTCCCGACGGGCTTCCGGTTGACGTTCCAAGCCGAGGCCTCGCGGAGCGAGTTGGTGACCCGGCTCGGGGAACACGAGGCCGTGTTCCGGGTGGTGATCGGGCAGATCGACCGCCAGGCCACGGATGATCCGACGGTCGAGATCGACGAGGAGCTGCAACGACGCCGGGAGGAAGCCATGGCGGCGCTCCAGCGGCAAATAGCCGCGGCGCACGCTCTGGCGGCCGAGGCAGCCCGCTCCGATCGGGCCGCGGGTCAGGAGACCTCCTGCGGCTTCAGTGGCTCCGGGTCCGACTGAGACTGCGGCGCCTACCAGACCTGCGCGGCCAGGTGAACTAGACAAGCCGGCATGTTGACCCTCCGACGTCTCGCCCTCGCCACGATCCTGGTCCTCGCCGTCGCCGCGTGCGGCGGCGACGACGACACGGCGAGCCCGGATCCGAGCAGCACGGCGGATGTCTCGACGACCTCCACCACGTCCGAGCCGAGCGACACCGGCGAGCCGTCGGCCGACACCACCGAGCTGTCCACCTACTTCCTCGACGGCGACGGCCACATCCGGGTGGGCTGGGTCCGATCGGTCGACTCCACCGCTGTTGCGCGCGGAACGCTCGCCGAGTTGCTCGCTGGCCCGGGCGACGGCGACGAGTCGATGGGCCTGTCCACCGCCATCCCCGAGGGCACCGAGCTCATCGACGTCAACGTGGCGGGCGGCATCGCCACCGTCGACCTCTCGGACGAGTTCATCGGCGGCGACGCGGCCGACATGCCGCGTCGGCTCGCGCAGATCGTCTACACGGTCACGCAGTTCCCCACGGTCGATGAGGTCGAGATCCTGGTGGCAGGAGCGGTCGAGGCCGAGTCGCTGACCCGGGCCGACTTCCAGTTCGGCGGCACGTACGAGGGCATCGAGCCCATCGTCCTCGTCGAGACGCCGCGGCCGGGCGAGATCGTCGAGGGCGACATCGTGGCCGTGGGTGGCTTCTCCAACACCTTCGAGGCCGCCGTCTACATCGAGATCGTCACCGACGACGGCGAGATCGTCGTGCCCGAGACCTACACGATGGCCACCGCCGGCACCGGCACCACTGGCGTGTTCCAGGAGATGTTCGAGATCCCCGCCGGCACAGGCGACGTCGTCGCCCGGGCCTACGACCTGTCGGGCGAGGACGGCGTGGGCCGCGTCGGCGTCACCGAGGTGCCGTTCACCCGGCAGTGATGCCCACCAGCGCCACCACCGGCTGACCCTCCTCGTCGGAGGCGGCCAGGTCGACGGTGGCGTGGATCGCCCAGTCGCGGTTGGCATCGGGGTCGTCGAGTGCCTGGCGCACGGTCCACGTGCCGGCGCCCACCTCCACCTGGAACAGCTCGGTGGCACGAGCGTCGGGGCCGATGCCCACGATGTCGTGCTCCTCCCAATAGGGGGCCATGGCCTCGGCGATCGACGCGATGTTCCAATCGGTCGACGTGTCGCGCTCGGCCAGCTCCTCGTAGCGGCGCCGCGACAGCAGCTCGACCCACCGGAACATCTCGTTGCGCACCATCACCCGGAACGCCCGCTCGTTGCGGGTGAGGCCGCTCGGCCCCTGGTCGATGCGCTGGGTCGGGGGCGGCTCGTGCTCGGGGTCGATCTCGTCGGGGTGGCGCAGCTCCTCCCACTCGTCGAGCAGGCTCGAGTCGACCTGGCGCACCGTCTCGCCCAGCCACTCCTCGAGGTCGTACACCTCGTCGGTCTTGGCCTCGTCGGGCACGTTCTGCACCATGCCCTTGTAGGCGTCGGTGAGATAGCGCAGCACCAGACCCTCGGAGCGGGCCAGCTCGTAGTGGCGCACGTAGTCGTGGAAGCCCATGGCCCGCTCGAACATGTCGCGCGCCACCGACTTGGGGTTGATGTTGTGGTCGGCCACCCACGGGTGCTGGGCCGAGTAGGCGTTGAACAGCTCGTAGGTGAAGTCGCGCAGGGGCTTGGGGTGCTCGAGCTTGTCGAGCTCCTCCATCCGCTGGTCGTACTCCATGCCCTCGCGCTTCAGTCGCTCGACCGTCTCGCCCCGCAGCTTGTGGAGCTGGGCGTTGAGGACCACGCTCGGGTTCTCGAGCACCGACTCCACCAGCGACAGCACGTCGAGCGCGTAGGTGTCGGCCTCCTCGTCGAGGAAGCCGATGGCGGCCAGCACGAACGGCGACAGCGGCTGGTTGAGGGCGAAGTTGGCCTGCAGGTCGACGGTGACGCGCACCAGGCGCCCCTGATCGTCGGGCTCGTCGAGACGCTCGACCACCTCGGAGCGCACCAGCGAGCGGTAGAGCGAGATGGCCCGTCGGATGTGGCGGCGCTGGGCCGGGCGCGGCTCGTGGTTGTCGACGAGCAGCGAGCGCATGGCCGCGCACCCGTCGCCCGGACGATCGAGCACGTTCAAGAGCATCGAGTGGGTCACCCCGAAGCTCGACGTGAGCGACTCGGGCGGCGCCACGATGATCTTGGTGAACGTGTCCTCGCTCCACGGCACGAAGCCCCGGGTGGGGGCCTTCTTCTTGACGATCTTGCGCTTCTTCTTGGCGTCGTCGCCCGCCTTGGTGACGGCCCGCTCGTTCTCGATGACGTGTTCGGGCGCCTGCACCCACACGTTGCCGGTGGTGTCGTAGCCCGCCCGCCCCGCCCGGCCGGCGATCTGGTGGAACTCACGCGCCGAGAGGATCCGCGAGCTCACGCCGTCGTACTTGCAGAGCTGGGTGAACAACACGGTGCGGATCGGCACGTTGATGCCGACACCGAGCGTGTCGGTGCCGCAGATCACCTTGAGGTGACCGTCCTGGGCCAGCTTCTCGATGAGCCGTCGGTACTTCGGCAGCATGCCGGCGTGGTGCACGCCGATGCCGTGGCGCACGTAGCGCGACAGCGACTTCCCGAACCCCGGACCGAACCGGAACTCGCCGAGGGCATCGGCGATCGCGTCCTTCTCGGCCCGGCTGCACATGTTGATGCTCATGAGCGCCTGGGCCCGCTCGACGGCCGACGCCTGGGTGAAGTGCACGACGTAGACGGGCGCCAGGTCCTTTGCGAGCAGCGTGTCGATCGTCTCGTGCATCGGCGTGTGCAGGTACTCGTAGCTGAGGGGCACCGGCCGGTCGGCGTGGCGCACGGCGACGGTGGGGCGACCGGTGCGCTCGGCGAGGTCGCGCTCGAAGCGGCGGGTGTCGCCGAGGGTGGCCGACATGAGGACGAACTGGGCCTGGGGGAGCGTGAGGAGCGGCACCTGCCACGCCCAGCCCCGATCGGGATCGGCGTAGTAGTGGAACTCGTCCATCACCACCTGGCCGACATCGGCCGTCTCACCCTCGCGCAGGGCCAGATTGGCGAGGATCTCGGCGGTGCAGCAGATGATGGGCGCCGTCGGGTTCACCGCAGCGTCGCCGGTCATCATCCCGACCTGGTCGGAGCCCAGCTCGTGGCAGAGGTCGAAGAACTTCTCGGACACCAACGCCTTGATCGGTGCGGTGTAGAAGGTGCGCCGACCGTCGGCCACCGCGGCGACGTGGGCGGCGAGTGCCACGAGCGACTTGCCCGAACCGGTGGGGGTGGCCAGCACCACGTTCGACCCCGCGTAGATCTCGAGGATCGCCTCCTCCTGGGCGGGGTACAGCGGGCGACCGCCGGCCTCGGCCCAGCCGGTGAAGGCGTCGAGGAGCGCATCGGGATCGGCCTCACCGGGAGGCAGCAGGTGGTCGGCGAGGCGGGAGGTCATCTCCCCCCAGGATGCCCCGGCTCGGGTCCGAGGTAGATCCAGGCGTCCTTCGACCGCCCGTCGGGCAGCGTCAACAGCACCGACGAGGCTCGGGTCCACCCGTCGCGGTGCTCGTAGAACTCGACCGCGGCGGCGTTCACATGGGCCACATCGAGCGCAGCGCGGCACCCCTCGGCGAGGGCGGCGGCGCACGCCGTGTCGAGCAGGCGGCTGCCGAGGCCGGCGCCCCGCACGCGATGCGACGTGACCAGCCGGGCCAGCACGGCGAGCTGGTCGCGCGTGCAGCCGGCGGCGTCGACGATGGCGTCGCCGAGCGCGTCGTCGCCCACCTCGTGCAGCGCCACGTGGCCCACGATCGTCCCGTCGTCGGCGACCGCCACCCAGGCAGAGCGCTCGTAGGGCGGGGTGATGAACCGGGCGACGTCGGCGGGGAAGAGCGGCGGCCAGCCGTCGCTGGCGTGGGCGGAGTGGACCAGCGCCACGCACGCGTCGAGATCGGACGCTCGCTTAGGCCGGATCGTCGCCAAGGGCCTGCTCGGACTGCGCGGCCGCCCAGCGGTAGATGCCCTTGGCCATCAGCGACGACTCGTCGACGCGGCGCATCTCGTAGATCTCGGCCCGGGCGGCGTGGGCCTCGCGATCCTCGGGGCCCGCCTGCACGGCCAGCTCGACGATCTGGCACGCCAGCCGCAGATCGCCCGCATCGGCCAGCTCGCGTGCCCGAACGGCCAGCGCCCCAGGACCGCCCGCCAGGCCGGCCACCTCGGTGGCGAACGCGGCCTGAGGGGCCGGCTTCAGGTTGGCGGGGTTGCCGTCGTACCACCCGCCGTAGAGGCGCCACACGTTGCGCACCACGAACTCGGGCTCGTCGTAGAGCGGCCGTAGGTACGGCTTTGCGAGCAGCCCGGGGTCGACCTTCACCGTGTGGATGATGTGGTCGAGGGTGGCACCCTCGTTCATGAGCGCGAGCGTGTCGCCCACCAGCCGCTCGAGCGCGGTGGCCACGTCGCCGAGGACCAGGGCGATGCGGTCTCGCCCGGCGATGGGCAAGCCGTGTGCCGGCAGCAGCAACTCGGCGCCCATGGCCGCCATCTTGCGCAGGGCGTGGGCCCACTCGGCGGGGAAGCGCTGCACCTTCTGGGGGTTGCCGGCGTTCGGGAAGTTCCAGATGAGGAAGTCGCCGGTGCACAGCGCCTTGTGCTCGGGGATCCACGCCCACAGGTGGTCGTCGGTCTCGCCCTTGTCGTGGTGCACCTCGATGGCCGTGCTTCCCACCTGCATCGCCATGCGGTCGGTGAAGGTGACCTGCGGGCGAGCCGCGTCGGCCGGCAGGAAGCGCTGCTCGCCCCCGATGCCGATGCCCAACCCCCTCACCCCACCGAACTGCCGGGCGTTGATGGTCGAGTTGTAGCCGTTGGTGAGGTCGTAGCGGTCCATGCGCACCGGCACGTTCTCGTGGGCGACCACCACGGGGTCGGGGCGCCCCGCCTCGCGGGCGTCGGCGATGAACGCCCCGCTGCCGCCCACGTGGTCGATGTGGCCGTGGGTGTAGACGAGCGAGTGGATGGGATCGGCCGTCCACCCCCGCAGCGACGCCACCACCTTGGCGCCGGCCGCCGCGCCGCTGGCATCGAAGCAGACCAGCCCGTCGTCGGTGCGCAGGGCCACGGTGTGAGAGAACGACTCGACCATGGCGATGCCGTCGGCCACCTCCGACAGCTCCTGGGTGGTGCGGTTGACGGGCTCGTCGGCGTTGCCGCTGTCGATGATGCGGGCGGAGAGGGCGAGGAGGTCGGCCATGTCGAGGGGCTCCGGTCAGATCTGGTCGGGGACGGTGATCTCGTCGTGGTCGACGAGGATGAGGCGGTCGCCGATGGTGAGCTTCCCATCTCGTAGCTCGAACTGCCGGGCGCCGAGGTTGGCGAGCCGCTCCCACTCCACGCCCTGCTCGGCCTCGAGGGCGTAGACCACCCCGCCGTGGGTCACGACGAGGACGTCGGCGCCCTCGTACTCCTCCTCGATCCGCCCGAGCACCTGGCCCACCCGCTCGAGCACCGATTCGTCGCTCTCCCAACCGGGCGGGCGCTTGCGGGCATCGAGGTAGCCCGGCCACTCCACCTCGATCTCGTCGCGGGTGAGGCCCGACCACTCACCCGCCGACCGCTCGCGCAGTCCCGGCTCGATCACCACCGGGCCGACCCCGATGGCCTCGCTGATGATGAGCGCGGTGTCGCGTGCCCGTTCGAGGTCGGAGGCGATGATGACGTCGACCGCCCCGACGGCCTTGGCGGCGTGGAACGCCTGCAGCCGTCCGAGGCTGGAGAGCGGCGGATCCGCCTGCCCCTGCCAGCGGCCGTCGGCGTTCCAGATCGATTGGCCGTGGCGGACGAGCAGGAGGCGGGTCATCGGGGCGACGGTACCCAAGCGGCCATCGCGTGGGCGACACTGTTCCCATGTCGTCAGAGCTACAGGGCCATGGCATCACCCTTCGCCGCCTCGTCGAGGCCGACGCCGACGCGCTCACCCGCATCCTCGCCGACCACGAGGTGGGCCAGTGGTGGGAGGGCTACGACCGAACCCGGGTGCTCGACGAGCTCATCGCCGAGGGCGACGGTGAGAGCTACGGCATCGTGGTCGACGGCGCGCTGGTCGGGCTCATCCAGTACTACGAGCAGGACGATCCCGACTACCGCCACGCCGGCATCGACCTGTTCGTCGACCCTGCCGGCCACCGCAAGGGCATCGGCCGGTCCGCCGTGCTGGTGCTCATCGGCCACCTCATCGACGGCCTGGGCCACCACCGCGTCATCATCGACCCGTCGGTGGAGAACACCCGGTCGATCGCGTTCTTCACCTCGCTCGGGTTCCGCGAGGTGGGCACGTTGCGCAAGTACGAACGCCACGCCGACGGCACCTGGGGCGACAACCTCCTCCTCGAGCTGCTCGCCGAGGACCTGGTCTCCTGAGATGGTCGGCTGACGTGATCGACTGATGGTGGTCCTCCGACTCTTCGCGTCGGCCCGCGAGGCCGCGGGCACCGGGCGAGCCGAGCTCTCCGGCTCGACGGTGGCCGAGGTGCTCGACGCGGCGCGGGCGCAGTTCGGCGAGGGGTTCTCGGCGGTGCTCGCCACGTCGAAGGTCTGGGTCAACGGCGAGCCCGCCACCGACCACGATCCGGTGGCCGATGGTGACGAGGTGGCGGTGCTCCCGCCCGTGTCGGGGGGCACGTGAGTCCTGCTCCGGCGTCCACGCGCGCCCCTGCCCGTCGACGCAGTCCCAAGGGCTCCTCGGCGGCGGCGGCCGACGCCAGCCACAACTACCGCCAGCGTCAGCTCGAGAGGTCGCGCTTCGGCATCGTCTACGACATCGAGGGGCCCCGGGTGCGTCTCGGGGTCGCCTGGTTCCTCGCCTGCGTCGTCGCGCTGTTCATCGGCATCGTTCCGTTCGCGATGCTCGTGGCAGGGGTGGCCGCACTCGCTGCCGCCCAGACCGCCCAGGCGTTGACGGCCCGCTGGCGCCGCCCCGACCGGGCCGCGGCGGCCGCGGTCGCCGGGCTGCTCCCGCTCGCCGCGGCCGTGGGCACCGGTCTCGCCGGAGCCGTTCTCCTTGCCTCGTCGATCGTGGTCGCCGTCCACGCTAACGCCGTGCGGGTGAAGGGCTCCGACCCGCTCGTGAACGCTGGCGCGGTCATGCGCTCGGCACTGCTGGTGGGGTTGGCGGCCGCATCGACGGTGATGCTCTACCGGGTCGACATCGGCGCGGCCGTGTGCCTGGTGCTGCTGGTGTCGGCCTACGAGTTCGGCGACTTCCTGGTGGGCAGCGGTGCCTCGAACCCGGTCGAGGGACCGGCCTCGGGCATGCTCGCGGTGGCGGTGCTCACCGGTGCGTTGGCGGTGGTGGGGCCACCACCGTTCGAGGGGGCGTCGCTGTTGCTCTTCGGTGTGATCGTGCTCGTCAGCGCCCCGATCGGCCAGGTGGTGGCATCGGTGATCCTGCCGCGCGCCGGCGCCCCCGCCCGGGCGCTGCGGCGGCTCGACTCCTACCTGGTGGCGGCGCCGGTGTGGCTCGTGCTCATGTGGGCCGGCCTCCAGGGCTGACGCGCGGCCCTTCGCCCGACAGGCCGTTGGGGACGATCCGCGCGGTGGGGTGTGCACGATCGTCCCCAACCCGTGGGGGTGTTGGGCGGTTGGGGACGATCCGCGTGGTGGGGTGTGCACGATCGTCCCCAACCCGTGGGGGTGTTGGGCGGTTGGGGACGATCCGCGTGGTGGGGTGTGCACGATCGTCCCCGACCAGGTGAGGTCGGTGTAGGTGGTGGCCATGTGGTGGGTGGTCACCCGGAAAACGAGCCGTACGGTCGTTCCATGAAAGACGTCGGTCGGCTCGCCCCAACCTCTCGGCGCACCCCAACCTCTCGGCTCGCCCCAACCTCGCGGGTCGCGACGCTCGTCGGCGTCGTTGCGCTGGCATCGATCAGCGTGGCGGCACTGACGTCGTTGCTGCTCGGCTGGTGGTACCAACCGACATGGGTCACGTGGCTCGACACCGCCGGATCGGGTCGAGCGATGGGACACCTCCTCGTCCGGTTCCACGAGGTGGCAGCCGCAGTCGCCGTCACCGCCGCATGCCTGTGGGTGCTGGTCGTGGTGGTCAGGGTCGTGCGGGGTCCTCGTCCTGAACGTCCTGTCGTGGCCCTGTTCGCTGGTGTCGTGGCGGCAGCGGGAGTCGTCGTCGCCTCGATGACGTGGGGGCTGGTCGCGTGGGACCAGATCGCGTTCTGGGCTGTCACGGTGGGCACCGACGTCTGGGGGTTGTGGTTCGCGGCCTTCTCCGACGAGGTGAGGTTCGTCTTGGTCGCTGGGGCCGAGGTCGCCCCAGCGACCCTCGCACGGTGGCTCATCGTGCACATGGCGAGCTCGGTGGTGGCCGTCGTTGCCATCGTGGTCAGCTGGTGGGCCAGCCAGCCTCGGACGGCCGAGTCGGGGGTGACCGACGCCGACGAGGTCCCGGTGTTCGGGTTGGAGCGTCTGTAGCGCCGCCCGCACCGCCGCCGAACTTCTACGAGTTCGTGGCGCATCGCGCACCAAAGTCGTGGAAGTTGGGGATCTAGGTGAGGAGGCGACCGACCAGTTCGTCGCGCGTTGCGAGGTGCGGTGCCCGGAAATCGGGCGGCACGAACCACTGCAGGTGCCAGAGCTCGACGATCAGCGCGGCGAGGAGGAACGCGTCCTCGCCGACGTCGTTGCGCGCCTCGATCGCAGCAAGGGCGCCAGACACCTCGCCCACGCTGAACCACAGGAAGGCGAGGTCGTACCCGGGCGGGTAGAGACCGGCCCACTCCCAGTCGATGAGCACCGCACCCTCGCTGGCGCGCAGCCGCCGCACCGAGTCGAGCCGGCGCATCCACCGTCGGCGCGGCGAGTAGGCGACAAGCGCCTGCGCCAACTCGGCCATCGCATCGAGATCGCCCGGCTCGAGCTGCGGTGGGTACTTCGGGCCGAACGGCTCGCCGTCGACCGCCTCGAAGGTGAGGCTGAGGTGCTGCGCGTCGTGGCCTACCATCGCCGGCGTGGACCCCGGGGGTGGTTGCACGAGCACGAGCCGGTTCACCCGCCACTCGTTGCGGAACTGCCGCCGTGCACCGGGCGAGGGGGCACGCCGCTTGGTGACGAGGGTGCCGTGCTCCGACCAGGTGAGGTGGGTGTAGGTGGTGTCGAGGCGGCGAGCGGTCACCCGGCGCGCCAGGCGAGCAGGTCGTCGGCCGAGCGCGTGTTGATGATGCGGTCGGGGGCGATGCCCGCCTCGGCGGCACGGTCGGCGCCGTATGGCAGCCACTCGAGTTGCCCGGGGGCGTGGGCGTCGGTGTCGATGCTGAACGCGCACCCCATCTCGTGGGCGATGTCGAGCAGCCGCCGGGGCGGGTCGAGCCGCTCGGGTCGGCTGTTGATCTCGACGGCGGTGCCGAACTGCTCGCACGCGTGGAACACCAGCTCGGGGTCGAACAGCGACTCGGGCCGGCCCTTGCCGACGACGATGCGTCCGGTGCAGTGGCCGAGGATGTCGACGTGGGGGCTGGCGGCGGCCACGCACATGCGGCGCGTCATCGGCGTGCGCTCCATGCGCAGCTTGGAGTGGACGCTGGCCACCACGATGTCGAGCTCGGCGAGCAGACCGGGGTCCTGGTCGAGCGAACCGTCGTCGAGGATGTCGACCTCGATGCCCGTGAGGATCTGGAACGGCTCGGCCAACCCCCCGGCCGCCTCCGACGCATAGGTGTCGTTGAGCGACGCCACCACCTCGAGCTGCTCGCGCAGCCGGTCGGCCGTGAGCCCGTTGGCGATGGTGAGGCGCGGCGAGTGGTCGGTGAGCACCACGTACTCGCGGCCGAGCGAGCGGGCGGCGCGGGCCATGGTGTCGATGTCGGCGCCGCCGTCGCTCCAGGTGGAGTGGGTGTGGCAGTCGCCGCGCAGCAGCCTGACCAGCTCGTCGCCCGCGCCGGCCCTGATGCCGGTGGTCTCCTCGAGGGCGGTGAGGTACTCGGGCACGCCACCAGCGACGGCCTCGGTGATGACGGCGGCGGTCTTGGGGCCGATGTGCTCGAGGTCGGTGAGCGTGCCGTCGGCCACGCGCCGTTCGAGCTCGCCGGCGGGGAGCGCCCGCACCACATCAGCGGCCCGCAGGTAGGCCCGGGGCCGGAACGCCTTCTCGCGTGCGCGGTCCAGCAGGTAGGCGATGCGCTCCAGCGCCTCGACGGGGTCCACACTCCGACGCTAGCCAGCCGCTGTACCCTCCGGGTCATGCATCCCGAGCTCGAACGTGTCCTCGGAGCGGTCCCCGACGGCGATCTGGCCGACGTCTCGCTCAACGACATCCGCGACCGTCGTGCCACCGCCCAGCTGCTCGAGGAATCGGTGTCCTACCTGCGTCGCATCATCCAGGTGCGCCTCGACATCCTCGGTACCGAGCTCGCCCATCGGCGCTCGGGCGACTCGCCAGCCGACATGAGCGAGCTCGTCTCCCGGCTGCCGGAGATCCTCGCCGAGCACTCCCGCGGCCCCGGCTTCGGCCAGGCGCCACGCGACCTGCGGGTTCCCGACCTCGACGCCGCGCTCGCCGCCACCGTCGACGACATCGTCCCCACCGCGCAGCTCGCCCAGATCGACCAGCTGGCCGACGACGAGCTCACGTCGCTCGTCGACCAGCTCGACACACTGGAAACCGACGTCTCGGCGGCTCGTCGCACCCTGCACACCCGACTCGACGCGCTCCAGGCCGAGATCACCCGCCGCTACCGGACGGGCGAGGCCAGTGTCGACTCGCTCCTGCAGTAGCCGACGACGGAATCTTCCGGTCGGTCCCGACGTTGGGTGATCACGTGCAGCGTCTCGGAATCCTCTCCCTCCACACCTCGCCACTGACCCAACCGGGCACCGGCGACAGCGGCGGGATGAACGTCTACGTCCGAGAGCTGGTCAGCTCGCTGGCGCAGGCGGGCGTCAGCTCGCAGGTCTACGTGCGCCGGTGGGCCGACGACCTCCCCGACGTGGTCGACGTCGAACCAGGGTTTCGGGTGGTCCACATCGACGCGGGGCCGCCGGCCCTCGCCAAGGAGCACCTGCCCGACATCGTCGACGAGTTCACCGACCGGGTCACCGAGCACTTGCTCCACAGCGGTCCGGTCGACGCTCTCCACGCCAACTACTGGCTGTCGGGGGTGGCCGGGCACCGCATCAAGCACAGCCTGGGTTTGCCGCTCGTCTCCACGTTCCACACCCTGGCGCGGGTGAAGGCCGAGGCGTTCGACCCCGAGCCCCAGCGTCGGGTCGACGCCGAGACCGAGGTCATCGGCTGCTCCGACGTGATCCTGGCCAACAGCCCCACCGAGGCGGCCCAGCTGCGTGACCTCTACGGCGCCGATCCCGCCCGCGTCGAGATCGTGCCGCCGGGCGTCGACCACGCCTTCTTCTCGCCGGGCGACCGCGGCGGCGCTCGCGCTGCGCTCGGTCTCGGCCATCACCCGGTGCTCCTCTTCGTCGGACGCGTGCAGCCTCTGAAGGGGCTCGACGTCGCCGTCGCGGCGCTGGCCGCGCTCGACGATCCCACCGCGGTGCTCGTCGCTGTCGGCGGCCCGAGCGGCGCCGACGGTCCGGCCGAGATGGCCAAGGTCGAGCGTCTGGCCGCCGAGCTCGGCGTCACCGATCGCGTCCGTTTCGTCGAGCCGCAGCCCCACCACATGTTGAGCACCTACTACCGGGCGGCCGATGTCACCATCGTGCCCAGCCGCTCCGAGTCGTTCGGGCTGGTGGCCCTCGAGTCGGCGGCGTGCGGCACGCCAGTGGTGGCGGCGGCCGTGGGAGGTCTGCGCACCCTCGTGGTCGACGGCCACACCGGCTTCCTCATCGACGAGCGCGACCCCGCGCACTACGCCGAGCGGGTCACCCAGATCCTCAGCGATCCCCCCCTGGCCGCTCGCCTGTCGGCCGGCGGCGCCGAGCTGGCCAAGGGCTTCACGTGGTCGACCACGGCGGCGCGCCTGCGTCGCCTCTACGCCGACCTCGCGATGCGGGCGCTCGTCGACTGCGCCGTCTGAGGTCCCCGATAGCGTCGGCGCATGCCCGACGACCCCGGCCCCTCTGACCACCCCGCCTCCGCAGCAGAACTGGCCGCCGCCGACTCCCTCATCTCGGCCTGGGCCGCCGAGGAGCTCGCCACCAACCCCGTGATGAAGGCGGTCGACCGCGCCGAACCTGGCGAAGCGCCGCGCTGGTACATCCGGGTGGCCGGCGAGGAGAAGGACACGTTCACCATCTGGCTCACGCTGCGTCAGCGCACGCTCCACTACGAGACCTACGTGATGCCGGCACCCGAGGAGAACCACGGCGCCTTCTACGAACACCTCATGCGCCGCAACATCAAGCTCACTGGCGCGGCGTTCGCCATCGGCCTCGAAGACGCCGTGTTCCTCCACGGCGCCATCCCCGTGCGCACCGTCGACGACACCGCCCTCGACCACATCCTCGGGCTGATCTACGCCACCGTCGAGCAGTGCTTCCGACCCGCCTTGCGCATCGGCTTCGCGTCGCGGTTCAAGTGAGCTCGCGGTTCAAGTGACGCGTCAGTACATCTCATTGCTTTTCGACCGTCGACTTCGTAGAGTGGTGTCTGGGCCCGGGGAACCGGACGAACGAACGGCATCGGGGAAGTGCACGTGAGCTCGACCAACTCCCCGGGCCCAGCCGCGCCCGGCACGACCCGCCGTCGTCCGACGCTCCTGCTCATCGGGACGATCACCGTCACCGCCATCCTCGCCAACACGTTGCCCAACGCCGGGATCCCCGACATCCTCGACGACTTCGGCAAGGGCGACAGCGCCGCCGGGCTCCTCGTGGCCGCCGCCAGCATCCCTGGCATCGTCGTGGCGCCGCTCATCGGCCTGTTGGCCGATCGGTACGGCCGCCGCACCATCCTGGTGCCCTGCCTCGTGCTGTTCGGGCTGTGCGGGCTGGCGGGGGCGTTCGCCCCCAGCTACGCGCTGCTGGTCGTTGCCCGGTTCGGTCAGGGCATCGGCTCGGCCGGGCTCATCAACCTCGCCAACATCCTCATCGGCGACCATTGGGACGGGGTCGATCGCACCCGCATCTACGGCTACAACTCGGCCATCCTCACCGTGTCGCTGGCTATCTTGCCCGCCATCGGAGGTGCCCTCACCGACCTTGGTGGCTGGCGCCTGGCCTTCGCTCCCTACCCGCTGGCCCTCGTCACCGCGTGGATCGTGCTCCGACGCCTCGAACCGGGCACCGTCGACCGGTCGGTGAGCGTCGCCGGCCAGCTGCGCGCCGCGGCCGCCGTGATCCGATCGCCGGCCGTTCTGGGGCCGGTCGGCCTGTCGTTCGCGGCGTTCGTCTTGATCTTCGGCCTCTTCCTCACGGTGTTGCCGGTGCACCTCGAAGACGAGTTCGGGATGAACGCCACCGAGCGCGGCCTCGTGCTGGCGATGCCCGCCATCGGCGCCACGGTGGGGGCGCTCGCCCTCGGACGGATCCGCCGGCGGGTCGGGCCGAGGACGATCGCGGCGGTCTCCTTCGGCCTGTTCGCCGTCTCCTATCCCGTCGTCGGTATCGCCGGAGCCATCGCCGCGCTGCTGGCAGCGGCGGTCGTCTACGGCCTGGGCGAGGGCCTCCTGATGCCGACGCTCACCGACATGGTCGCCGAGTCCGCACCCGAGCGCGGCCGTGGCGCCGTGTTGTCGGTGCAGACGAGTGCGATCCGGTCGGGCCAGACCGTGGGGCCCCTCATCGGCGGCGCGGGCATGGGGATGATGAGCACGGGGTCGGTCTTCGTGGTCGGCGGGGTCCTCGCTGCCGTGCTGTGCGTGGTCACCGCGATGGTGCGCCTGGGCCGCCAGTAGGGTCGGCGCCATGCATCGGCTCTCCATCATCGGCGGCGGTCGCATGGGCGACGCCCTCCTCGGTGGGCTCATCCAGGCCGGCTGGGCCCGGCCCGACGAGCTGTCGGTCGTCGAGGCGGTGGCCGCCCGGCGCGACGAGCTCACCCGTCTGCGGCCAGGCGTGGCCGTCCTGGCCGAGCCGGCCGGCGCCGATGGCGTCATCGTGGCCGTGAAGCCAGGCGACGTCGACGTCGCCACCCGTGCCGCGGTCGCCTCGGGTGCCAGGCGGGTCCTCTCGATCGCTGCTGGAGTCTCCATCGCCCAGCTCGAAGCCGCCGCTGGCGACGGTGTGACGGTGGTGCGGGCCATGCCGAACACCCCGGCCCTGGTCGGCAAGGGGGCGTCGGCCATCGCCGGAGGCACCCACGCCACCGGCGACGACCTCGGTTGGGCCGAGTCGATCCTGGGCGCGGTAGGCACGGTGGTGCGGGTCACCGAGCCTCAGCTTGATGCGGTCACCGGCCTGTCGGGTTCGGGTCCGGCCTACGTGTTCCTCGTGGTCGAGGCCATGATCGAAGCCGGGGTCCTCGTGGGGCTGCCGCGCGACACCGCCAGCGCCCTCGCCACCCAGACCGTGCTCGGTGCGGCCACGCTGCTCGCCGACAGTGACGAGGGACCCGAGGCGCTGCGGGCGGCTGTCACGTCGCCGGGCGGCACCACCGCGGCCGGCCTCCGCGCCCTCGAGTCGGCCGGGGTGCGCAGCGCGGTCATCGATGCCGTGGTGGCGGCCACCGAGCGAGCACGTGAGCTGGGCGGGTCGTGACATCCACATACGACACGGTCTCGTTCCTGTCCGACTACGGCACCGCCGACGAGTTCGTCGGGGTCGTGCACTCGGTCATCCGCTCGATCGCCCCCGAGGTGCGCGTCATCGACGTCACGCACCAGGTGCCCGCCTACGACGTGCGCGCCGGTGCCCTCACCCTCGCCCGGGCCGCGCAGTACCTGGCCCCCGGCGTGGTCGTGGCGGTGGTCGACCCCGGTGTGGGCACCGCCCGCCGCAGCATCGCGGTCGAGGTCGGCGACGGCGCGTCGATCCTGGTCGGGCCCGACAACGGACTGCTCGCCCCGGCAGTGGCCATGGTGGGCGGAGCCACCAAGGCCGTCGAGCTCACGAACCGGGCCTACCACCTCGCCGCACCCGGCCCAACCTTCGCCGGGCGCGACATCTTCGCCCCTGTGGCCGCCCACCTCTGCGCCGGTGTCCCGCTGCTCGAGGTCGGCACCGAGATCGACCCGGCGGGCCTCATGCCCACGATGATCCCCCTCACCCGCAGCGACGACGAGGGCCTCGAGGCCGAGGCCCTCTGGATCGACCGGTTCGGCAACGTGCAGCTCAACGTCGATCCCGACGAGATCGCCGACCACGGCGACGTCGTGCGAGTGGTGGCCGGCGACCTCAGCCGCGCCGCCCAGCGGGTCGACACGTTCGGCGAGCTGGGTCGCGGGCAGGTCGGCATCATCGTCGACTCCTACGGCCTCGTCACCGTCGTGGTCGATCGAGGCTCTGCCGCCGAGGAGCTGCGGCTCGAACCCGGCGACAGCATCCGTCTCGAAGCGTTCGCCGACGGCCAGGGCGCTCCGTCGGGGGCCAGTGTCAACGTGCAGCTGCAACCTCGGAGGAGCCCATGAGACCCGGCACCGTCATCACCCTCGCCGTGCTGCTCGGGGCGCTGCTTCTCGCCGCCGCGCTGCAGCTGTTCTTCATGGCCCGCTAGCTGCACCTCCTCTAGATGCGGGTGGCGATCTCGTCGCGCGTGAAGCGGCGGGCGCCCCGCCGGGTGAGCCACAGGGCGAGCACCCAGATCACCGCGCCGATGGCAAAGGCCACCGGAAGGTCGACCAGCAGCAGCCCGGTGGACTGACCGACGGCCAGGAAGATGAGCGGCAGCACGACCGCGCCGCCCAGCTGGTTGGCCTCCTGGGTCGAGCGGGCCCGCACCGACACCCGCACCATCACGCCGAGACCGAGCATGGCGACCGCCGGCGCCACCCAGAAGATCACCACCCCCCACAGGCGCGTCGGCACGAAGATCCGACCCATCACACCCCACGCGACGGCGTTCGTGACCACGCAGAACAGGGCGAACCCCACCCACGACACGGCGATGGCGGGGATGAAGGCCCCCAGCAGCTTGGCGACGAAGAGGTCGCGGTTGCTGATGGGGAGGTGCAGGAGGGTCTCCATGGTGCGGCGCTCCTTCTCACCCGCGAACGCGTCGGCGGCGAGCACGGCCGACACCATCAGCGGCACGATCAGGAACAGCGGCGCCAGGAGGTAGCCGTTGACGAGCACGATCATCTGCTCGTCCTCGGGCAGGTCGGTGATCGGGTCGGCGAGCCCGGCCGGCACCGAGTCGAGGAAGTTGCCGACGCCACCGCCCTGGGAGCGGGCTGCCACCCCGATGAGCAGCGGGAGGATGACGAGGAGCAGGAACGGCACGGCCAGCATCGGGATGACGACGGCCTTCGAGCGCCGCACCGCGGTGACGTCTTTTCGGATGACGGCCCGGATGGCGTTCCAGTCGCGCGGGGTGTCGGTCACGAGATGCTCTCGATCTCGAGCTGGGCCTCGATGGCGAAGTAGACGTCTTCGAGCGTGTGGGGCTGCGGCGTGGCGGCGAAGACGTCGACCGACGCGTCGACGAGGGTGCGCACGACCCGTGCGATGACGTCGCGGTGGCCGACCTCGACCCGCAGGCCCGTCGGCGTCGACTCGGCGGTGATCACCCCGTCGAGCGGCCGCAGGAGGCCGAGCACCCGAGCATCGGCAGGTGCCGCCAGCTCGATGTCGGTGGGAAGGCCCTGCCACATCTCGGCGGCCAGTTCGGCTGGTCGACCCGCCGCCCGGAGCGTGCCCCGGTGCAGCACCGCCATGCGGTCGGCCAGTCGCCCGGCCTCGCCCAGGAAGTGGGTGCAGAGCACCACCGTGCGCCCGTGTTCGGTGGCGAGCGAGCTGATGAGCTCGATGACGTCGCGGGTGGCGGCCGGGTCGAGCCCCGACGTGGGCTCGTCGAGGAAGAGCAGTTCAGGGTCGTGGAGGAGCGCGCGCACCAGGGCGATGCGCTTGCGCTGCCCGGTGGACGCCCCTTGGACGGCGACGTCGGCCCGCTCGCCCATGTCGAAGCGCTCGAGGAGCTCGCCGACCCGCTCGTGGGCGACCGCTGGCTTGAGCCCCCTGATGCGGGCCACCACCTCGAGGTTCTCGCGGGCGGTGAGACGATCGTCGAGGCCGGCGTTCTCGGTGAGGACGCCCGTGCGCTGGCGGATGGCGTGGCCGTCGACCGCGGGGTCGAGCCCGAGGACCCGCGCCGAACCGCTGTCGGGCTGGAGGACGCCGTTCAGGAGCCGGATGGTGGTGGTCTTGCCCGCGCCGTTGGGACCGAGCAGGGCCAACACCTCGCCGGGGAAGACCTCGAGATCGAGCCGATCGAGGGCGGTGCCGCTGGGGAAGCGGCGGGTGAGCTGGACGGTCTGGATCGCGGCGGCGGCCATGGTCACCGCCTTCGTACCACGTCGACGGCGGCTCGCGGCCAACTGCGCGCCTGTGACTTTGTGAATTTCTGCACCCGGGAGCTATCTTCCGGAGCATGACGCACTCGGAGCGGCGCATCCCGGAAGCAACGGTGGCACGACTGCCGGTCTACCTGCGGTGCCTCATCGAGCTGGCCGACGACCGCACCCCGACGATCTCGTCGGAGCGCCTGGCCGAGATGGCCGGGGTCAACGCCGCCAAGGTCCGCAAGGACCTCTCCTACCTGGGGTCATACGGCACCCGGGGCGTGGGCTACGACGTCGAGTTCCTGCTGTTCCAGATGAGCCGCGAGCTCGGCCTCACCCAGGACTGGCCGGTCGTCATCGCCGGCGTCGGCAACCTCGGCCAGGCGCTCGCCAACTACGGCGGCTTCACCGACCGGGGCTTCCCCATCGGGGCCCTCGTCGACGTCGACAGCACCAAGGTGGGCACGTCGGTCGCCGGGGTCACCGTCCACCACCTCGACGAGCTGCCCCAGCTGGTCGAGGCCAAGGGCATCGCCATCGGCATCATCTCCACGCCGGCCGCCGTGGCCCAGAGCGTGTCCGAGCGGATGACGGCCGCGGGCATCACCTCGATCCTCAACTTCTCACCGAGCGTCATCGCCGTCGACGCCAAGGTGTCGGTGCGCAAGGTCGATCTCGCCGTCGAGCTCCAGATCCTCAGCTTCTACCGGCGGCGCGCCGACGGCCCGGGCTCGATGGGCCCCGACACCACGGGCCCCGACCCCGCGGCCGCGGCCAACGTGACATGAAGCACGCCGCGAGAGGGCATGTGAACTGGCGGGGGCACACTCCTCCTTGGGAAGCTGTGCAACGGTCCACCACAAGGAGCGCCTCCGGGTGTCCGTCGTCGCAATCGGTCTGAACCATCGAACGGTGCCCCTCGAGCTCCTCGAGCGCACCACAGTCGACGCGACCCGGTTGCCGAAGGTGCTGGCCGACCTGGCCGGGCGCGCCAACCTCACCGAGGTCGTCGTCCTCTCCACATGCAACCGCACCGAGGTCTACGCCGTCGTCAAGAGGTTCCACGGTGCCTACGGCGACATCCGCGACTCGCTCTCCGAGGCGGCGTTCCTCCCGCCCGAGGGGCTCTCCGACCACCTCTACGCCCACTACGACGCCGACGCCGTGCGCCACCTGTTCTCGGTGGCCGGCGGCCTCGATTCGGCGGTGCTCGGCGAGAGCGAGATCCTCGGCCAGGTGAAGAGCGCCTGGGATCTCGCCCAGCGCGAAGGCACGGTGGGGCCGTCGCTCAACCTGCTGTTCCGCCACGCCCTCGAGACGGGCAAGCGGGCCCGCACCGAGACCACCATCAGCCACCACACCACGTCGATCTCCCAGGCCGCGGTGGCCATGGCCATCGACGAGCTCGGCAGCATCGACGGCAGCAAGGTGGTGGTGCTCGGGGCGGGCGAGATGGGCGAGGGCATGGCCACGTCGCTGCTCGGAGCGGGTGCCGGAGAGGTCGTCGTGGCCAACCGCACGTGGGACCGTGCCGTCGAGGTGGCCGGCCGCGTCGGTGGACGGGCGGTGCGCCTCACCGACCTCGACGCCGTCATCGCCGACGCCGACCTCCTGCTCACCTCCACCGGCGCGGCGTCGCTCATGGTCGAGCACGCCGATCTGGCCGACGCCATGGCACGTCGCCCAGCTCGCCCGCTGCTCATCGTCGACATCGCCGTTCCCCGCGACGTCGATCCAGCTGCTGCCGACCTCCCGGGTGTGACCCTCCTCGACATGACCGACCTGCGGCGCTTCGCCGAGATCGGCCTCCGGGGCCGTCAGGGCGAGGTGTCGGCCGTACGGCGCATCGTCGACGACGAGGTCGGCCGGTTCACCGAGGTCCGTTCGGCCCGCGAGGCCGCTCCGCTCATCAGTGAATGGCGTCAGCGGGCGGAGGTGCTGCGGCAGGCCGAGCTCGACCGCTACCGCACCCGACTCGAGCACCTCCCCGAGCACGACCGCGACACGGTCGAGGCCCTCACCCGCGGCCTCCTCGCCAAGCTGCTGCACGAACCGACGGTGCGTCTGAAGGGTGCCGCCGGAACCCCGCGCGGCGAGCGCCTCGGCGACGCGCTGCGCGACCTGTTCGACCTGTGACTGGGCTTCGACCCGTGAAGGTCCGGCAGAGTTGCTGATCCGCGCCGCAACCAGAGGCAGCCCTCTCGCCCGGTGGCAGACCGACCACGTCGCGGCGCTGCTGCGGGGCATCGATCCCACCATCGTGGTCGAGGCGGTCGTGGTCACCACCACCGCCGACGCTCGCCAGGACATCCCCATCTCCGCCATGGGCGGCAAGGGCGTCTTCGTCAAGGAGGTGCAGGCCGCGGTCCTCGACGGCCGTGCCGACATCGCGGTGCACTCGGCGAAGGACCTCCCCTCGATCACCCACCCCGACCTCGCCATCGCGGCGGTGCCCGAGCGGGGCGACCCCCGCGATGCACTCGTGGGTTCCACGCTCGCCGGCCTGCACCCCGACTCGCACGTGGCCACGGGGTCGCAACGCCGGCAGGCCCAGCTGGCCCACCACCGCCCGGGCATGCGGTTCTCCACCCTGCGCGGCAGCATCGCCACCCGCCTCGAGAAGGCCTCGGCGTTCGACGCCATCGTCGTCGCGCATGCCGCGCTGCAGCGCCTCGGGCTCACCGACCTCGCGTCCGAGGTGCTCGACCCCGACGTCATGTTGCCCCAGGTGGGCCAGGGCGCACTCGCCATCGAGGCCCGGCAGGGCGACCGCGGCCTCCTCGACGTCCTCGCCGGCATCGACCACCCGTCGAGCCGCCGCACCCTCGAGGCAGAGCGGGCATTCCTCGCTGAGCTCGGCGGCGACTGCGACCTGCCGGCGGGCGCCTACGCGGTGATCGTCAACGACGACGTGGTGCGCGTCGATGCGCTCATCGGCTCGGTCGACGGCATGGCGATGCTGCGCGAGAGGGTCGAGGCTCGTGACGGCGTGGCGGCGGCACGTTCGGCGGCCCGTCGTCTGCTCGATGATCGAGGCGGGGCCGGGCTGCTCCAGCAGGACTGAAGGGTGGACGCCGCGGCACCGCTCGCCGGCCGCACCGTCGTCGTCACCCGAGCCACCGACCAGGCGTCCACGTTGGTCGACGCCCTCACTCGACTCGGGGCCGATGTGGTGGCCGTGCCGGTCATCGCCATCGTCGACGCGTCCGACGAGGGAGCGGCGCTCGCCGCCGCCCTCCGCCGGGTGGCCGAGTTCGATTGGGTGGTCGTCACGTCGGCCAACGGTGGCGATCGGCTGGTGGGGTCTGGTGTCGACCTCTCCGCTGTGCAGGTGGCCGCCATCGGACCGGGCACGGCCGATGCCCTTGCCCGGCACGGCGTCGAGGCCGCCCTGATGCCCGAACGCTTCGTGGCCGAGGGCCTGCTCGCGGCCTTCCCGGCACCACCGGCGAACGGGGGCCGGGTGCTCCTGGCGCAGGCCGCCGGGGCCCGTCCGGTTCTCCGCGAGGAGTTGGTCGCGGCCGGATGGGACGTCGAGGCGGTCGAGGCCTACCGCACCGTCCACCCATCGATCGACGCCGAGCAGCTCGCCCAGGCCACCGGGGCCGACGCCATCACGTTCACCTCCGCCTCCACGGTGCGTGGATACGTCGAGGCCGCCGGGGTCGAGGCCGTTCCCCCGGTGGTGGCCTCGATCGGCCCCGTCACCTCGGAGGCGGCCCGTACCGTCGGGCTCACCGTCACCATCGAGGCCGAGGAACACACGATCCCCGGCCTCGTGTCGGCCCTCGTCGGGTGGTTCGGATCGCTCAGGCGGTGAGCGCCACCGAGATCCCGAGGGCCCGAGCCGCGGCCGCCATGCCGTGGTCGCCGGTCGCGACCACGAGATCCGGCTCGCGCGCCGAGACGGCGGCAGCGAGGTGCACCGCGTCATAGCCCCGCAACCCGTGGACATCGGCCAGCTCCCCTGCATCGCGAGCCAGATCGGCGGTGATCTCGGCGTGATCGACCTCGGTCATGATCACCTCGAGGTCGGCCACCGCGGCGGTGAGCTGGCGGCGAGTGAGGCGATCCATGCGATGGGCCTTTGCCAGCGCCGCACGGGCCTCGGGGTAGAGGAGGCGGACGCTCATCACCCGGGTGGCCTCGTTCCACAGACGTGTGCATGCTGTCGAACCAGGCTCGCCGATCACGAGCGGCACGATCGCCGAGGTGTCGAAGTACGCGATCACCTGCGTTGCTCACCGACCAGGTCGCTGACGGTTCCGGCCGCGCTGATGCGGCGAACCGTCCGATGGCGCTTCGGACTCTCCGCCGGGGTGACGAGCCCTTCGGCGATGAGGCGGTCGATCGGGCGGGGTTGGTCGAGTGGCACCAACCGCGCGACGGCCTTCCCGTGGTCGGTCACCGTGACCTCATGCCCCTCCCCAACCGCCTTGAGGTAGCGGCTGAGTTGATCTCTGAGCTCTCGAACTCCAGCTTCCATGAGCAAAGTATGGCGCCTTTTCTCTGGGGAAACTCGCCACCTCGGTCGGCTACGGTCCGACGGGTGACCTTGCGTGCACTCGTCTTCGACTTCGACGGACTCATCCTCGACACCGAGTGGCCCGAGTACCTGGCCGTGTCCGAGGCCTACGAGCAACACGGTCACCGCATGGAGGTCGTCGACTGGCAGGCCCGGGTCGGCACCGTCGGGGGCAGCTGGCTCGACGAGCTCGAAGAGCGGGTGGGCGCCCCCATCGACCGAGCGAGCGTCGGTTCGGTGTGGGACTCCCGTCGCCTCGGCCTCATCGGCGCGTCCGAGCCGCTGCCGGGTATCGTCGACCTGATCGACGCTGGCCACGCGGCCGGGCTGCGGCTCGCCGTTGCGTCGAGCGCGACCGTGCGGTGGCTCGACGAGCAACTCACCCGCCTCGGGCTCCACGGCCGCTTCGATGCGCTGCGCGGACGCGACAGCGTCGGCGGCGTCGCCAAGCCGGCTCCCGACGTCTACCTCGCCGCGCTCGAGGCGCTCCACGTCGATGCCGGCGAGGCGGTGGCGCTCGAGGACTCGCCCCATGGCATCGCCGCAGCCAAGGGCGCTGGCCTGGCGTGCGTGGCCATCCCCAACCGGGTGACGGCGGGCGGCGACTTCTCGGCCGCCGACCTCCTGGTCGAGTCGGCGAGGGTGCTCACGCTCGACCGGCTGGAGGCCCTCGTCGGATCGTCCTCGTAGGATCGGGCCCATGAGCTTCCCCCAGCGCCGTCTCCGCCGCCTGCGCCGAACCGATGCCCTCCGCCGCCTGGTGGCCGAGACCCGCCTGTCGCCCGACGATCTGGTCGCCCCCTTGTTCGTGCGCGAGGGCATCGACGAGCCCCGGCCGATCGTCTCGCTCCCCGGCCAGGTGCAGCACACCCGCGAGTCGCTCCGCAAGGAGGTCGCGGCGCTGCGCGACCTCGGGGTGCCGGCTGTCATCTTGTTCGGCATCCCGCTCGTGAAGGACGCCAACGGCAGCGGCGCCTCCGATCCCCAGGGCATCGTGCAGCTGGCGCTGCGCGACCTGCGCGACGAGGTCGGCGACGACATGGTGCTCATGGCCGACCTCTGCATCGACGAGTACACCGACCACGGCCACTGCGGCGTCGTCACCGCCACCGGCGAGGTCGACAACGACGCGACCCTCGAGATCTACGCCGAGGCCGCAGTGGCCCAGGCCGATGCCGGCGCCGACGTCGTGGCCCCCAGCGGGATGATGGACGGCCAGGTGATGGCCATCCGCGACGCCCTCGACGACGAGTCGTTCGAGCAGGTGTCGATCCTGGCCTACGCCGCAAAGTACGCATCGGGGCTCTACGGGCCGTTCCGCGAGGCGGTCGACGTCACCATCGCCGGCAGCGGCCACCGCAAGGGCTACCAGCAGGACTATCGCAACGGGCGCGAAGCCATGGAGGAGATCCGGGCCGACATCGCCGAGGGTGCCGACATGGTGATGGTGAAGCCGGCGGTCACCTACCTCGACCTCATCGCCCGGGCCCGAGCCGAGCTCGACATCCCCATCGCCGCCTACCACGTGTCGGGCGAGTACTCGATGATCAAGGCGGCGGGGGAGCGGGGCTGGATCGACGCCGACGAGGTCGCCCTCGAACAGATCACCGCCGTCAAGCGGGCCGGCGCCGACCTCATCCTCACCTACTTCGCGCGAGAGCTCGCCGAGCAACTGGGATGACCACCAACGACGAACTGTTCGAGCGGGGCCAACGGGTCATCCCTGGCGGGGTCAACTCGCCGGTGCGGGCCTTCGGCTCGGTGGGTGGCACCCCCTACTTCGTCGCCCGTGGGGAGGGGGCCCACGTCATCGACGTCGAGGGGCGTCGCTACATCGACTACGTCCAGAGCTACGGCGCGTCGATCCTCGGCCACGCCCACCCCGAGGTGGTCGAAGCGATCTGTGCCGCCGCCACCGAGGGCACCACGTTCGGCGCGCCCACCGAGCGCGAGGTGCTGCTCGCCGAGGAGCTCATCTCGCGGGTGCCGGGGATGGACATGGTTCGGCTGGTGTCGAGCGGTACCGAGGCCACCATGTCGGCCATCCGCCTGGCTCGGGGTGCCACCGGCCGCGACAAGATCGTGAAGTTCGCTGGCAACTACCACGGCCACGCCGATGCGCTGCTGGTGGCGGGCGGCAGCAGCGTGGCCGAGCAGGCCACCTCCGACTCGGCCGGCGTCACTGCGGGCGCGGTCGCCGACACGGTCGTGGCCCCCTACAACGTGGTGCCGCCGGTGGGCGACGACGTGGCGGTGGTCATCGTCGAGCCGGTGGCCGCCAACATGGGGCTCGTCGCGCCAGCCCCGGGCTTCCTCGAGGGCCTGCGCCAGGCGTGCGACGCCGCCGGGGCGCTGCTCATGTTCGACGAGGTCATCACTGGCTTCCGCCTCGGGGTGGGCGGTGCCACCGAGCGCTTCGGCGTCACCCCCGACCTGTGGGCGTTCGGCAAGGTCATCGGCGGCGGCCTGCCCGTGGGGGCGTTCGGAGGCCGCCGGGCGCTGATGGAGTGCCTGGCTCCCCTGGGGCCCGTCTACCAGGCGGGCACCCTGTCGGGGAACCCGCTGGCCACCGCGGCCGGGCTCACCGTCCTGGCCGAGCTCGAC